>JAITSU010000027.1 GCA_031287525.1 Zoogloeaceae bacterium
CTTGCTCCCGCAGGTAAGGTCACGAACGGGAGCAGGATGCTCCCGCTACTTTCTCCCCTCGCCCCTTGTGGGGGCGGGTTTCAAACCCGCCGCAGACTGTTGACAAACCTCCGAAGTAGCTTTCCGGGAACGCCGACGGCAACAAAGGCACGTCGGCACGTCGGCGGTACGCCGACTTTGAGCGCAGATTGCCGCACAAACACCGTTGCCAGCGTGGACGCTGGCGTTCCCAGGAAAACCTTCACTCAAAAAAACACTCTGTGCAACTTTGTCAGCAGCCTGCGGCGCGCTCGGAGAACACGCCCTACCTGACGCCCAACTCTGTAGGGGCGGGTTTCAAACCCGCCCTGCGCGTTCCGATGATGCTGAGGGCAGGTTTGAAACCTGCCCCTACGAAATATCCTCTTCCCCACGGTGTACGCCCACAAGGGGAACGGGGAGACAATCGCCGAACACGGCCGTTGTTGACGGCGGCGGTTTCTTCGGTGCCGCCGGACGTTAACATCCGGCTGTTTCGGAGAAACAGCCCTACCTGAAAAATCGCTCTACCTGAAACAATGCGGGCGGTTCGCGAACCGCCCCTACGGGATTCGCGTTATCGCTACGCTTGCCGCCGCGCTTTCGCGCCCAGATTGGCGAGTTTGGCTTCCATGTTTTCGTAGCCACGGTCAAGGTGGTAAATGCGGTCAATCACTGTTTCGCCCTGGGCGGCGAGGGCGGCGACGACGAGGGAGGCGGAGGCTCTGAGGTCGGTTGCCATGACGGTTGCGCCTTGCAGGTTCGCTACGCCGCGCACAATGGCGTTGTTGCCTTCAATCTGGATGTCCGCGCCCAGGCGTTGCAATTCCGCGACGTGCATGAAGCGATTTTCAAAAATGGTTTCGCGGATGGTGGCTACGCCGTCGGCGACGGCGTTGATGGCCATGAATTGCGCTTGCATGTCGGTGGGGAACGCGGGATAGGGCGCGGTTCGCAGGCTGACGGATTTCAGACGCGGCGGAGCGTTCAGGGTGATGCTGTCGCGGGTCAGCCGGATGTCACAACCGGCGTCCATGAGTTTGTCGACCACGGTATCGAGATAGGCGGCGGAGGTGTTCAGGAGCCGCACCTTGCCCCCCGTGGCGGCGGCGGCGCAGAGATAGGTGCCGGTTTCGATGCGGTCGGGCATGATGGCGTGCGCCGCGCCGCGCAGTTTTTCCACGCCCTGAACGCGGATGATGTCCGTCCCCGCGCCGGAGACGCGCGCGCCCATGCTGACCAGACAGTTGGCGAGGTCGACGACTTCCGGCTCGCGGGCGGCGTTTTCGATGATGGTTTCGCCTTCCGCCAGACTCGCCGCCATCATCAGGTTTTCGGTACCCGTTACCGTCACCATGTCGGTGCAGATGCGCGCGCCTTTCAAGCGTTTTGCCCTGGCATGGATGTAGCCCTGCTCCACCGCGATTTCCGCGCCCATCGCCTGCAAGCCTTTGATGTGCTGGTCGACGGGACGCGCGCCGATGGCGCAGCCGCCGGGCAGGGAAACTTTTGCTTCGCCGTGGCGGGCGAGCAGCGGCCCTAACACCAGAATGGAGGCGCGCATGGTTTTCACAAGGTCGTAGGGGGCGATCGGGTTGTTGAGTCCGCTGGCATCCAGCGTTTGCCGGTCGCCTTCTTCCGCGCCGATTCTGACGCCCATTTGCGCCAGCAGTTTCAAGAGGGTGGCGACATCGCGCAGGCGCGGCAGGTTGGAGAATTCCAGCGTGCCCGTGGTGAGCAGGGCGGCGCAGAGGATGGGCAGGGCGGCGTTTTTCGCGCCGGAAACGGCGATTTCGCCGGAAAGGGCGACGCCGCCCTGAATTGCGAGTTTATCCATGTCGGGTATCAGGAATCAGGTGGCAGGGGTTTACGACGGCGTTGCCGTCGGGGGGACGATCTGAAATACGTCAAGGTCGTAGAGGTCAGATAATGCCTGAAGATTTTCCGGCACATTGGCGAGGGAAAGCTTGCCGCCCGACGCGTTGCAGAGGCGTTGCCATTCGAGCAGCACGGCAAGACCGGAGGAATCGACCTGTTCCACAGCAAAAAGGTCGATGATTTTGTCTTTGCCATCGGTCAAAAAGGATTCGCCCGTCAGCAGGAGTTCACGGGCAGTACGCAGGGTCATCGGGGTGTTGATGGAGAGACGGGTTGCCACGCCGGATTCTTGCGGGTGAATCATGCCGCCTTGCCTTTTTCCAGCGCCCTGTTTTTTTCGGTCAGGGTCTTGATGAGTCCGTCGATGCCGCCGTCGCGGATTTCCTGACTGAACGTGGAACGATAGTTGGTGACGAGGCTCACGCCCGCAACCACCACGTCATAAACTTTCCAGCCCTTGTCGGTTTTTTCCAGACTGTAATCAAGCTGAATCGGGCGTCCGCCCGGTTGCTGGATTTCGGTACGCACCAGCGCGTCGGTGTCGTCGGGATTCATCTTGAAGGGTTTGTAGCGCACTTTCTGGTCGCGGTAAGCGGATACGGCGTTGGCATAGGTACGCACCAGCAAATCACGGAACTGCCCCGCGAGTTGTTCTTTCTGCGCCGCGCTCGCCTTGCTCCAGTCACGCCCCACGGCAAGCGCGGTCATGCGACTGAAATTGAAATGCGGCAAGACTTTGCTCTGTACGAGATTGATGGTCTTCTGCGTGTTGCCGCTCTTGATGTCCTTGTCTTGGCGGATGGCTGCCAGCACGTCTTCGGTGACGCTTTGCACCAGAACGTCCGGCGCGGTCAGGATCATTTCCTGCGCGAGCGCGGCAGGAACCGCCAGAATGGTCGCGGCAGCCAGCAAGAGTTTGGGAAGATAATTCATGGCAATTCCTTTGGGTTAAAAACGCGGCATTTACTCCGCTGGCGTAGCAGCGGGCGTGGTTTCCGGCTCATAGACCGGCACATTTTCCTCATCCTCTGCCGCGCCGGGCTTGCCGTCGCGCACCATAGAAGCGCGTCGTTGCAGGTAGGCGGCGCGGATGTAGGCGTATTTGTCGAGCGACGCTTCTTCAATCAACTGGTCGGTGGGCAGCAGAGTGGCGCGCAGGTGCACGGCGCTCACGCCGACAAGACTGTTTCGCAGCGCGGGCTGGTCATCCACCTGATGCCCAAGCGGATTGACGTATTGGTCGACGCCCCAGCCCGCCAAATCGCGTCCGGTGTTGGGGCCCAGCAGCGGCACAAAGAGATAGGGGCCGGAGGGTACGCCCCAAACGGCGAGGGTTTGACCGAAATCTTCTTCGCCTTCGTACAAGCCCATTTCGCTGGCGACATCAAACAGCCCGAAAATGCCAACGGTGGAATTGATGAACAGCCGCGCAAGACCATTCATGCCTTCTTCGCCCTTGCCTTGCAGGAAGGCATTGCCGCTCCGGGCAATGCCCCGGAAATTGCCGAAGAAATTGCCGATGCCCATTTTCGCGGGCAAGGGCACAGCGGCATCGTAGCCCTGGGCAAGCGGTTTCAGCGCCACCTTGTCAATGCCTTCATGCACGCTGAACAAGGCGCGATTGACGCCTTCCAGCGGGTCGGCGGCAATCGGGGCGCGTTGCGCGTTGCTGGCGCACCCGCCGAGCAAAACGGCGGCGCAGAGCGCGACAAGAAGATTCCGGTTTTGTTTCATTCCTTATCCTGTCCTTCAGCAGCCTTGTTGAAAAGAAACTGGCTGATCAGTTGTTCCAGCACCACGGCGGATTGCGTTTTTTTGATGGTGTCGCCCGCCGAAAGCGCCCGCTCATCAACCCCGTATTGCAGACCGATATACTGGTCGCCCAGCAGTCCGGCGGTGTTGATGGCGGCGGAAGTATCTTTCGGGAAAGTGTAGCGTCCGTCGATGCGTATTTCCACCAGCGCCTCGTAAGTGTCGTTGTCGAAATGAATATCCGTCACCCGCCCCACGAGCACCCCCGCGCTTCTGACCGGCGCCTTGATTTTGAGTCCGCCGATGTTATCAAACCTCGCCTGCACGGTGTAAGCGTCTTGCATCTCTATACCGGAAAAACTGCTGACTTTAAGCGCCAGAAACAACATCGCGCCGATGGCGATGGCAACAAAAAATCCAACCCAAAGGTCAAGCATGGAACGGTTCATGAAATTCCCCTGAACATGAAAGAGGTCAAAACAAAATCCAGCGCCAGAATGGTGAGCGCGGAAGTCACGACGGTGCGGGTGATGGCTCTGGAAACGCCTTCCGCCGTGGGTTCGGAATCGTAGCCTTCAAACACGGCAATCAGCGAAACCGCCACGCCGAAGACGATACTCTTGAAAATGCCATTCCAGATGTCGTGACGAAAATCGACGGAGGCTTGCATGGATGACCAGAACGCGCCGTCATCGACGCCGATGAACACCACGCCAATCAGCCAGCCGCCGAAAATGCCCATGCTGGAAAACAGCGCCGCCAGAAGCGGCATGGAAATGACGCCGCCCCAGAAGCGCGGCGCGACCACGCGGGCAACCGGGTCGACCGCCATCATGTCCATCGCCTTCAACTGTTCGGTCGCCTTCATCAGCCCGATTTCGGCAGTGATGGCGGAACCGGCGCGCGAGGCGAACAGCAACCCCGCCACCACCGGCCCCAGTTCGCGCAGGAGCGACAGGGCAACCATCGTGCCCAGGGCTTCCGCCGAGCCGAAACGCTGCAAAATTTCATACCCCTGCAAGCCCAACACCAGACCCACGAACAGACCGGACACCAGAATAATGATGAGCGAGAGTACGCCCGCGAACCAGATTTCGCGCAGGGTCAACTGAAAACGCACCAACGCCGCGCCGGACTTGAACAGCACTGCCACGGCAAAGCGCGTGAAATAGCCCAATCGCCAGATGCGTTCCACCACCTGCGCGCCGAGAAAACGAAAAAAATCCAGAAGTCTGGTCATCACGATGCCCTAGCCTGCCGCCAAATCGTGAGACCAATCCGGCGCGGGAAAATGGTAAGGCACCGGCCCGTCGACCCTGGCTTCCACAAATTGATGCACAAACGGATCGCGGGAATGGCGGATTTCGTCCGGCGTCCCTTCGGCAACCACCCTGCCTTCGGAAATGAAATAGATGTAATCCACCATCTGCAAGGATTCCTGCACGTCATGCGTCACCATGATGGAGGTCGCGCCCAGCGCGTCGTTCAGATGGCGAATCAACTGCCCGATAACGCCCAGAGAAATCGGGTCGAGTCCGGTAAAAGGCTCGTCATACATGATGAGCGCCGGGTCAAGCGCCACCGCCCGCGCCAGCGCCACCCGCCGCGCCATGCCGCCGGAAAGCGAATTGGGCATCAAATCCCGCGCCCCGCGCAGCCCCACCGCCTGCAACTTCATCAGCACCAGATCACGAATCAGGGCAGGCGGCAAATCGGTATGCTCGCGCAGCGGAAACGCCACATTGTCGAACACCGAAAGGTCGGTAAACAAAGCGCCGAACTGGAACAACATGCCCATGCGCCGCCGGAAAGCGTACAACCCGGCGTGATTCATGTCGCTCACCGTTTCGCCCGCCACGTCCACCTTGCCCGCCGTGGGGCGCAACTGCCCGCCAATCAGACGCAGGAGCGTCGTCTTGCCGCAACCCGAACCGCCCATGATGGCAACCACCCGCCCCTTGGGAATCCGCATATTGATGCCCCGCAAGACCGGCTTGCCGCCATAATCGAATTGCAGGTTTTCAATATTGACCAGAATGTTGTCGTCGGACATGGATGCCGCAAAGAATCT
Source organism: Zoogloeaceae bacterium (assembly GCA_031287525.1). Lineage (GTDB taxonomy): Bacteria > Pseudomonadota > Gammaproteobacteria > Burkholderiales > Rhodocyclaceae > Azovibrio. Next base: position 5,720 of record JAITSU010000027.1, read on the forward strand.
GAAAGAGGCGGATTCTATCAGATAAGCCCCTTTTCCCGTTATCCCGAAAACGGCTCTACACCTTTACAATCGCCCTCTCGTTTCCGGTTTCAGGATATTTTCCATGTGCGGCATTTGCGGTGAATTGCGTTTTGACCATCAACTTCCAGACGAAAACGCGCTGGCGCGGATGCTGGACGCCCTCAAACGGCGCGGGCCGGATTCTGGCGGGCAGTTCATGGAGGGCGCGCTCGCCCTCGGACATCGCCGCCTGTCCATCATCGACCTCTCTCCACACGCCAATCAACCCATGCGGGACGCGGAACTTGGGCTGACGCTGGTCTTCAACGGCGTCATCTACAACTACCGCGAACTGCGCCGGGAACTGGCGACGCGCGGCTATCGCTTTTTCTCCGAAGGCGATACCGAAGTCATCCTCAAGGCATACCACGCCTGGGGGCGGGACTGTCTCGCCCATCTGGAGGGCATGTTCGCCTTCGCCCTTTGGGACGCGCGCGCGCAACGCCTGTTTCTCGCCCGCGACCGCTTCGGCATGAAACCGCTGTATCTTGCCCGCGACGCGAAACGCCTGCGCTTCGCGTCCAGCCTGCCCGCGCTGCTGGCGGCGGGCGGCGTTTCCGATGAGCTTGACCCCGTGGGCTTGCAATTCCAGTTCACCCTGCATGGTTCAGTCCCCGCGCCGCATACCATTTTCGCGCAAGTCAAAAAGCTGCCGCCCGCGAGCTGGCTGGAAATCGAAACTGACGGCAAAACGCGGGAAGAATGTTACTGGCGTCTGGAAGCGCGTCGCCCCACGCCGGAACGGGGCGAAGCCGAATCTCTCGCCCTGATTCGGGAACGCCTGTACGCCGCCCTGCAAAGCCACCTGCTCGCCGCCGATGTGCCGGTCGGCGTGCTGCTCTCCGGCGGACTCGATTCCAGCCTGCTGGTTGCGCTACTCGCCGAACAGGGGCGGCGCGACATCCCCACCTTCTCCATCGGCTTCACCGACCAGCCGGAAGAAAGCGGCAACGAATTCCAATACTCCGATGCCGTCGCCCGACATTTCGGCACGCGACACCACCGCTACCTGATGAGCGACGCCGAAATGCTGGACAAGCTGCCCGACGCCATATCCGCCATGTCCGAACCCATGTTCAGTCAGGATAACGTCGCCTTCTACCTGCTCGCCCGCGAAGTCAAAAAAGAAGTCAAAGCTGTGCTCTCCGGTCAGGGCGCGGACGAAGTTTTTGGCGGCTACTACTGGTATCCGCAAATGGCGGCGACAGCGGAGAACCTGCCCCCTCTGAATCGCTTCGCCCCGCGCTACTTCGACCGCAGCCACGCCGAATATCTGGACATGCTCACCCCAAAATGGCGCGCGAAAACGCAAGCGGATGAGGTCAGCGCCTTCATCGCCAGCCGCTTGGCAGCCCCCGGCGCGGACACTTTCATCGACAGTGTGCTGCGTCTGGACGCCACCACCCTCATCGTCGACGACCCCGTAAAGCGCGTCGACAACATGACGATGGCGTTCGGTCTGGAAGCCCGCGTCCCCTTTCTGGACAGAGCTTTGGTAGAAGCCGCCATGACCCTGCCCCCCGCCCTGCGTCTGAAAGAAGGCGGTAAATTCCCCCTGAAACACATCGCGCGCGGTCTGTTGCCGGATAGCGTCATCGACCGACCCAAAGGCTATTTCCCCACCCCCGCCCTGAAATACCTGCGCGGCGGTTTTCTGGAATTCATCCGCGCCACCCTCACCGCCCCCGCCTGCCGCCAACGCGGGCTTTACAATCCGGCATATGTTAAAAAATTGCTCGCCGAACCCCTAAGCCACTTCACCCCCCTGCAAGGCAACAAACTCTGGCACCTCGCCGCGCTGGAATGTTGGTTGCAGAGGGTGAAACAAAGACAATAACCGATGAGTCAGCAACCGGAAACCGTCCGCCTCCACGCCATTACACGTAATGTAGTTACGCTCCACGTCGCTCCGGTTCCCGGTTCTCTCTTGTGCCTGCGCTATTGACCTACGGAGCGGGCAAGCCGGAAGCCGTCGCGCTCATCCCGGGAATCCGGCGTGTCTAGGTTCCGGGTCGCCGACCGCAGCCACCAGGCGGAGTGGCTCCAACTGCCACCCCGCTCCGCCCGATTAGTGCCACGAGAAGGTCCCGCCGGGTCAGACGAAGGGCTGCGACTGTAATAACTATCGTCATACCAATCGTTGACCCATTCCACGACATTGCCGTGCATGTCATATAAACCCCACGGGTTAGGCTTTTTTTGCCCGACGGGATGCGTCTGGTTGCCGGAATTATCTTCATACCATGCGTATTGCTCCAATTGCCCGACATCATCCCCGAAGAAGTACGCACTTTTCGTCCCGGCGCGGGCGGCGTATTCCCATTCGGCTTCGGTTGGCAGACGGTATTTGTTCGTGCCTTCCTTTTTGTTCAGGCGCGAGATAAACGTCTGCACCTCGTTCCACGACACGCTTTCTACCGGATTGTTGCGACCTTTGTTTTCGCTTGGGTTATTCCCCATCACTGCCACCCATTCAGCTTGTGTCACCGGATATTTACCCAGGTAAAAGGGCTGGCTGAGGGTGACACGGTGTTGCGGCATTTCATTGTCGTCCGCCTCCTCGTCATTCTCGTCCGCGCCCATCATGAAGGAGCCTGCCGGAATCAAAATGAATTCCGTGCCGATTGAATTGGTGAAAGTTTTAGATTCAGTCTTGGATTCGCTCTTGATCCCGGATAAACGCGCGGCGGATTCCGCTTGCGCGACTGCGGGAACATCAATCACCGGATGCGCCTCAATCGCCGCCGTATCGCCAGAATCGGAGCACGCCGCCAAAAAGCCGCTGATAATGAGCGTCAACAGGATGTTGCGGGGTTGCATTTTCATGTTAATTCCTCGTAGGTTTGTTCAAAGCAAGAAGATTGCGAACGGTGCCGGAGCCGGACGCAGGACAGCAAAAGCCCTGTTTCCTTGGCAGGAAACAGGGATGGAGCAGTGAGAACGAAACCGCGCCGTTCTTACGGCACATCAGGTCAGCATCAACACCCAAATACACAGGTAGAAGTTCGTAGCCCACACGAACGGGACGAAAAAATTTCAGGACGTTCAACGACAAGTTTGGGCGCATGGTCAGACAGAATTTGAACTGGATATTAACGTCAGAAGGTCGACGCGGGCGGTTTCCCGCCAGTCAAGCGTGAGGCGCTTCCGGTCAATCAGTGCTTGCGCTTCGTTCATAACCTGCTGATGAGGAACGGACGGGCGCAGGTCATCCGACGCTTGCTGTATTTTGGCGCGAAACCACGCATCACGGGCTTGCGGGGCTGCGGCTCTATCACCGCTTATATTTTGCTGTTCCGCCCCTACTCTGGAAATTCTCGTCTGACTACCCATAAACCACCTCAACATTCTCCGGTTTCAGCCATTCCCGCAAGCCGCGCAGCAGGGCGTCTTCGAGGTTGACGCGGTAGCTTGCGCCCAGGGTGAGTTCGCAGGCGGCAGCAGCGTTTTTGTAGTGGATCCGCACGGCGGCGACGCCGGGGAAGGGGGCGAGGATGTCTTTCAGGCGGGCGACATCGGATTGTCCGTTCATGTTCAGTTGCAGGTGGCGGGCGAAGCGGGCGCGGGCTTCGCCCAGGGTCATGAGTTTTTCGGCGGTGACGCGGATACTGTCGGAATACTCGTCATGCCTTATCTTGCCTTCGATGAGCAGCACTTCGTCGGTCACGATTTTGTCGCGCTCGGCGTCGAAAAGTTCGTTGAATACGGTGACTTCGACCATCGCGCTGCCGTCGTCCAGTTGCACCAGCAGCATTTTGCCGCGCCGGGTCATCTGGGTACGGATTCCGGCGACGACGCCCGCGATGAGGGTGACTTCTTTTGCGGGTTCGAGTTGGTTCAGGCTGCGACGCACGAAGCGGGCAAGTTCGGCGCGTACACTGTCATAGGGATGACCGGAGAAGAAAAAACCCAGGGCTTCTTTTTCCCGCATCAGTTTTTCCTTGTCGTCCCAGGGTTTGACCTGCAAATACTGCGGCGCGTGGATTTCGCCTTCTTCGCCCGCGTCGAACAGGCTGGCTTGCAGGGCGTTGCGTTCGGCTTGTTCGGCGGCTTCCATGGCGATGCCGACGGATGCCATGAGTTTGCCGCGTTCCGGGTCTATCGCGTCGAACGCGCCAGCTTTAATCAGGGCTTCGATGGCGCGGCGGTTGACCTGACGTTTGTCGACCCGTTTGCAGAAGTCGAACAGGTCGGCAAACGCGCCTTCTTTTTCCCGCGCCGCCAGAATCAGCCTGACCGCCTGTTCGCCCACGCCCTTGACCGCGCCCAAGCCGTAGCGAACGGTTTTCGCGTCGACCGGCTCGAAAAAGTAGGCGGAGGCGTTGACGTCCGGCCCCAGGATGGTGATGCCGTTGGCAAGGGTATCGTCATGAAAAATTTTCACCGTGTCGGTGTTGTCCATGTCCGACGACAGGGTGGCTGCCATGAAAGCGGAGGCGTGGTGCGCTTTCAGCCAGGCGGTGTGGTAGGTGACAACGGCATAGGCGGCGGTGTGCGATTTGTTGAAGCCGTATTCCGCGAACTTGGTCATCAGGTCAAAAAGATGTTCCGCCAGCTTCGGGTCGTAGCCTTTTTTTTCCGCGCCGGCGGCGATGGTTTCGCGGTGCCTGTCCATCTCCTCTTTTTTCTTTTTGCCCATCGCGCGGCGCAGCAAGTCGGCGCCGCCCAGGGTGTAGCCGCCGATAATCTGCGAAATCTGCATCACCTGTTCCTGATACACGATGACGCCGTAGGTGGGCGTGAGGCAGTCTTTCAGGTCGTCGTGGTAATAGTCGATTTTCTGCCTGCCTTTTTTACGCAGAATGAAATCGTCGACCATGCCGGAACCCAGCGGCCCCGGACGGTATAGCGCCAGCACAGCGATGATGTCTTCAAAGCGGTCAGGTTCCAGTTTTTTCAACAGCTTTTTCATGCCATCCGATTCAACCTGAAAAATCGCTGTGGTGTTGGCGTCTTTCAGGATGCGGTAGGTCGCCGGGTCGTTGAATCCCAAACGCATCAAATCCGGTTTTTCGCCGGTCAGACGTTCGACGTATTCCAGCGCCAGCTTGATGATGGTGAGGTTACGCAAGCCCAGAAAGTCGAATTTCACCAGACCGGCTTTTTCCACGTCGTCCTTGTCGAACTGCGACACGGGTGACGCGCCGTTTCCGCTCGCCTGATAAATGGGGCAGAAATCGGTAATCCTGCCCGGCGCGATCAGCACGCCGCCCGCGTGCATCCCGACATTGCGGGTCAAATCTTCCAGACGACGCGCCAAATCAAAGAGCACGCGCACCGATTCGCCGTCATCGCCGTCCATCAGCTCTTTCAGGGCAGGCTCCATTTCCAGCGCCTTGGTGAGCGATACCGGCTTTGGCCCTTCCAGCGGAATCAGTTTGGAAATGCGGTCACAGAGGGAATACGGCAAATCCAGCACCCGCCCCACGTCGCGCACAACCGCCTTTGAGGACATGGTGCCGAAGGTGGCAATCTGCGACACGGCGTCCGCGCCATAGCGTTGGCGCACATATTCGATGACCCGCCAGCGGTTGTCCTGACAAAAGTCGATGTCGAAGTCGGGCATGGAAACCCGTTCAGGATTCAGAAAACGCTCGAACAGCAGCGCGTATTGCAGCGGGTCGAGGTCGGTAATGCCGATGCTGTACGCTACCAGCGAACCCGCGCCGGAGCCGCGCCCCGGCCCTACCGGCACGCCGTTGTTTTTGCCCCAGTTGATGAAATCCGCCACGATGAGAAAGTAGCCGGGGAAGCCCATCTGGATGATGGTGCTCAACTCGATTTTCAAACGCGCGTCATATTCCGGTCGACGCAGGGCGCGCGCGGCAGGGTCGGGGAACAGTTCGACCAGACGTTTTTCCAGCCCCGCTTCCGCCTGCCGGGTCAAAAAGTCATCCAGACTCACGCCGTCCGGCGTTGGAAACTGGGGCAGAAAATTTTTGCCCAGGGTCAATTCCAGATTGCAGCGACGCGCGATTTCCAGCGAATTTTCCAGCGCCTCCGGCAAATCGGCAAACAACTCGACCATCTCCGCCTGGGTCTTGAAATACTGCGCCTCGGTAAAGGCGCGTGGGCGACGGGTATCGCCCAGCGTATAGCCTTCGGCAATGCACACCCTTGCTTCGTGCGCGCGAAAATCGTCCTGCCGCAAAAACTGGACGGGATGCGTCGCCACCAGCGGCAAACCGAGTTCAGCCGCCAGACGCGCGCTCGCCTCAACCAGTTGCGCCTCCTGCGGCTGACCGGAACGCTGCACTTCGAGATAAAAGGCGTCGGGAAACAGCGCCTCCCACGCCCGCGCCCGATGCTTCGCCTGCTCGCCATGTCCCGTGAGCAGCGCCTCGCCCACATCGCCCAAACCCGCGCCCGACAGCGCGATCAGACCATCGCAGCCGATTTCGGTGAACCACTCCCGCTGCAACTGCGCCCTTTCCGGTCGGTCAGGGCGAACATAGGCGCGGGTCAGCAACTCGCACAACTGCCGGTAGCCCTCGCGGTTTTTGACCAGCAGCAGCAAACGATGGGGACGCCCCGGCTCATCATCGTTGGCAATCCAGCAATCCGCCCCCGCCACCGGCTTGATGCCCTTCTCCCGCGCGCCCTTGTAGAACTTCACCAGACAAAAGAGATTCATGAGATCGGTCATCGCCAACGCGGGCATGGCGTCCGTCGCCGCGTGAGCAATGGCGTCCCCCACCCGCAAAATTCCGTCCGTCACGGAAAATTCGCTGTGTACGCGTAAGTGCACGAAACGCGGGGCTGGAGGAACGACGGGAGAAATGTCAGGCGCGGGAGTGAGATCGGTGAGTTCAGTCATGGCGGGATTCTTTACGGAGCTTGCCATTTTACATCCAGCGGGCGGTATCCGAGGACAGGGCGCCGGAATCAGAAAAAATGACCACTAGCGCTACGACAAGGCGACTTCCGCTGCCAGCGCAGCCCACGGCGCGGAAAACCCGTCTTCTTCGCGCACAACGAGACCGGATGTTTCGAGGGTTTTTACGTCTTCGTGTACGCGCTTGTAGTCACGCCCCAACGCCGCTGCCAGCGCCCTGATGCTGTTCGCTTTGTGCCGATGAAGATGACGCAGCAATTCAAGACGCCGGGGCGTCAAAGCCGACATCATTTCTTCAAGCGACAAGAAGGTGATGTTTCGCTCCTCGAAAGATTCCCCCGCCGCCGCGCGCCGGAAAGCCCCGGCAAAACGCTGCCCCATGTCCTGCGCGTTCCCTACATGTACGGTCATTCTGTTCATTTTTCGCTCCTTTCGCGCGCCACGTCATCCAGAAAATCCGCGACCAGACGTTCAGGCGTCGAAAACGGATAAGGCGCTTCCCGTTCCCCGTAATGCCGATGGTCGCCCTTGCCCCGTTCATTGTCGTACCCGATAACGCGCTCCCCGGCGTACCCGTAGAAAAGGCTGTATTTCAGCCCATGCGGACGCTCTGCGTCGCGTTCCGGCAAACGCCAGATACGCATTTCGAGCAACGCGCCATCCGGGTAAATCATGCGGTCTTCAAAAACGAGCGTAGCGTTCATGGGGAGAATACTGCGCCCGCTTATTTATGGCGTCAAGCGCCATAGCGAAGCGTATCCGATGTCAGGAAACAGGCAGCGGAGAAAGTGACCGGCGAGGCTGTCGCCGCGTGATTTTCTGGCCCCTGCATCCTGATCCCTGAACTACAATGCGCCCTTTCAATCTTCACATCCCCCCTGCCACCATGAAAACAGCCCTCATTGTCTTTGTCCTCGTCATCCTCGCGCTCGTGCTGCCGTTTTTCATGTCCGAGCAGAAACCGCCGGAAAACGTGGACATCAACCTGCCCTGGCAGATTGCGGTGGATGAGGCGGGCAACAGCGAGGTCTTCGGGTTGACGCCGGGGAAAAGCGTTCTTGCCGACGCGCGTCAGCGTTTCGGGAACGATTTTGAAGTCGCCATCATTGCCGCCCCGAATGAAGCTGGCGCGTTGGAAGCCTATTACGACCGGGTTTTCATGGGGCAGATTCAGGGACGCCTGATTCTGACGCTGGATTACAGCGAAACCGACATCGCCGCCATCCGCAAACGCGCCGTCAAACGCGAATACATGGAAAGCAGCACCCGCAAAATCACCCTGCGCCCGGACGACACGGCGCAAGCCGAACACGCCACCATCCGCGCCATCACCCTGATTCCAGGCGCCAGTCTGGATGAAATCGTCATCATCGAACGCTTCGGCAAAGCGGCGGAAATCCTGCGCGAAGGCGAAACCCTGACCCACTACCTCTACCCGCAAAAAGGGCTGGATGTCGTGCACGACAAAAAAGGCAAAGAAATCCTGCACTACGTCGCCCCCGCAAAATTCGGCGCGCAGATTCAGGCACCGCTGGAAAAAGCGATCGCGGCAACGGAGAAGTAGGGGCAGGTTTCAAACCTGCCCGCCCTGCCCGTCGCGCGGCGTCTGGAAACATCGGGCGGGTTTGAAACCCGCCCCTACAACACCCCACAATTACGCGCTACGTTCATCCTCACTCAAACGTATAGCGAGAGGGCGGCAGCATGGTTCGACGAAGCGAAGCGACGGCAAAAGCGAAACGCCTTCCACCCTACGGTCAATGCCATTATGGTTGGGCGGTTTCTCCTAAACCGCGGTTTGTTACATCCGGCGCGCTCGGAGCGCGCGCCCTACCGTTGGGTTACGCCTTTGGGTTACGCCTTTGGCTTACCCAACAACTTCCAGACCACGCGCCTAACTTAATGGCATTGACCCCACGGCAGCGCGTTCAGCGGGCGCTCGTCCATGAAATCCGCTGGCGCGTCAACAGAAAACAGTAGCTCGAAAAATTCATTCCATGCTTTGACGCCGGGCTGGTTCGACAGCACGACATCGCCCGTGTCATCGTCGCGCGTGGCATAGACTTCGCTGCCCTGAAAGCGAAATTGCGCGGGCAGACGCACCGCTTGACTGGCACCGTTCCTGAACAATTTGGCAACTTGCGTTTCGTTCATCAGGGACTCCTTTCGCTCGTGTATATAGATTGTAGGATATACATCCAGCCAATCCTTGACCATTACGCCGCTTACCGTGTGGATACGCTAATTCAGAGGTTGTTCGCAGGGGCAGGTTTCAAACCTGCCCGTCCTGTGGCGTCTGGAAACATTGGGCGGGTTTGAAACCCGCCCCTACGCCGTTTTTGCGTCTTGTCTGGTTGTCGCAAAAACCGCCGACGTGGACGTCGGCGCTCCCGGATGTTGGCGTTCCCGGAAATCGGCGCTCCCGGAAATTACGCGCCTTGTCTTTTCATCAACCAATGCTCAAATTGCGTCGCGTCCATCGCTTTTCCGAACAGAAATCCTTGCAGGGTTGGATAGCCCTGTTCTTTCAGGAATTTGAGCTGGGCGGTGGTTTCCACGCCTTTGGCGCTGACTTCCAGACCCAGTTCGGGCGCCATTGCCAGCGCGGCTTTGGCGATGGCGCAACTGTCCGCGTCATCGGGCAGGGCATTGACGAAGGAGCGGTCGAGTTTCAGGCGGCTCATGTGCAGGCGGCGGACGTGCGTCATGCTGGAATAGCCAAGACCGAAATTGTCCAGCACCAGGCCGAACCCCAGTTCGCGCAGGAAATGACAGCGTTCGAGCAGCACTTCGCCGGACAGCATCAGGATGCTGCCGGTCATTTCGAGTTCCAGATAGCGGGGGTCGGCGCCGGTTTGTTCCAGGGTGTGGGTCAGGATTTTCAGGAAATCATCCCGATAGAAATGCTGGGCGGAAATGTTGACGGCGATGGTCAGTTTGCGCGCGCTCCAGGCGACTTGTTGCCGACAGGCGGTCGCGAAGCTCCATTCGTCCAGCGCCAGAATGAGTCCGCTGTCTTTTGCCGTGGGCATGAAGCGGGCAGGCAAAAGCAAGCCCATTTCAGGATGCTGCCAGCGTGCCAGCGCCTCGCAGCCGACCGCGCGACCATCGGCGGAGGAGACCATCGGTTGATAATGGAGCCGTAATTCGCCACGTTCCAGAGCTTGTCGCAAGGCGTTTTCCAGCAGGCTGTCCGCCAGCAGCAAGCCTTGTTCAGGTCGCCTGTCCGGTTCATCCAGGGCAAAAACGCGCCGCGCCGTCACATCCTGCGCGACGCCCAACTGCCGCTGCCCGCGCGGGGCATCGAGGATACCGGGCATGGTGGTTTCCGCGTCCGCGTCCGCTTCCGCAATACTGCTGATGAAGAACGACAACACCCGGTTCGCTTGCGCCCTGGCGTCCGTGGGCAAAACGCGGCAATCCAGAGACGCCCTGCCGGATGTCGCGCGCGCGTTGTCCAGCGCCTTTTGCAGTTTTTCGCGGTCTTCCGGTTCAATCCGCGCCAGCAACTTCTCCCATGTATCCAGTTTTCCCGGCGCAAAACCAAGCAGGGCGCAGAGTTCATTGGAGGCGATGAAATAGCCGTCGGCGCGCATTTCCCAACTGCCCATCTGGAAGGCGCGTTGCGGCAACAGCAGCATTTCGGTCTGTTGCCGCAAACGCTCGCTGAACGCGCCCAACTGCTCCAGACGGCGGTTAGCCTGGACTTGACCAAGGCGCAACCGGCTCAAATGGGTAAGCAGGAAAATCGCCAGCAGCGCGACCATCAGCGTACACACCACCATGCTGACCCAGACATCCAGCCCCCAGCGGCTCAAGCGTAACATTGCGGGAATGCGCGTGTACAGCATGCCCTTGCGGTCAGCGAGGGGAACCGGGTAGGACTGGAAGAAATGTTGCCGCTGCCATTCGGGTTTTTCGCAGCCTTCAGCGCCCGTCAGATATTCAGGCGCGTCGCCGGTTTCTTCGACGACGCAGGCTTCCAGCCCTTCCCATTCAGCGGGCAGGACGGAAGCCAGCAGGGTACGCGCGTTCACGCCTTCCGCCACCAGCCCCAGCCATTTCTGTTGACCGTCAGTCTGTTCAGCCGATACAAGATGATAGAGCGTGATGTCCACGCCTTTCTTTTGCGTGTAAATCAGTGATTCTTCTTCCGTCGTGGATGGCGCGCCTTCCCGTTGCGCCAGCCATGCCCGCACCTGGTCGCTGACATCCAGCCCCTGCCGTCCGCGCTCACCTTCCAATTCACGTTGAGGGGGCGGCATCAGGTAAGCGAAGGGCAGGTAGTATTCCGCTATTGGAGCGGGACGCCCGTCAGCGTCGTGGATGGTGAAATTCGCGTACCCGGCGCGGCGCATTTTTTCTTCAAAGGCGGCGCGTTCGTCATGGCGCACATAGGGTATCCAGGCGAAATTTTCCGCGCCCGGATGTCGCGCCATCCAGGTTTGCAAAATGGATTGCCACATCTGCTCGCTCAAATCCGGTCGCAGGCGCAGCAAATCTTTCATCATAAACAGCATTTCTTCCTTGTTCGCCAGATGGCGAATCAGGGTCGCCGCCATTTGCTGACTGTCGCGCTCAAAACGCGCCTGAATGCGGTTGCGCTCCTCGCCCAACACATACATGAAGGCAATGAACAAGAGCACCAGCGTCACAAAAATCGGCAGCCCCACGCTGACGCGCAAGGGTTGCCAGTAATCGCGCGGCTTGCCGAAAAAGACGAACATCGGCGGCGCGACAAGCAAAATGCCCAGCACATCGCCCAGCCACCAGACCAGACCGGAAAGCCAGATTTCATCCGTTGGAACGATACCGGACAGATTGAGTACCCACATGGCGGGCAAAGCGCCGCAAAGACAGCAAACCGGCGTAATCAGGAGCGCAAAGCGCGACATGTAGCGCACCTGAAAACCCGTCAGGCGGCGCGTCAGCCAGTACCCGACCCACGCCTGAAACAGTTGAATCGGCGCGATACAGAGCAAACCCCACCAGCCGGAGGACACGTTCAACGTCCAGATCATGACGATTTCCAGCAGGAACGCGCCCAACAGCATCCCCCACCACAGACGCACACCGAACAGAATCAGGGCGGCAAGCGCGATGCCGATGGAGGGAAACAGGGGCATGGCAAAGCCGGGACGCGCCAACCCCAGAAAAGCAATCCCCACGCCGCTGAAAATCAGCGCCAGCAGCAGGTTTTTATACAGGTCGGATTGGCGAAACGACCCCCATCTCGCGGAAAAGTTCATGATGCGTTTCATGCTGAAATTTCATGCATCCAGTCTACGGCAAAGAATCCGTACATCCTGCCCGATACGCTCACAACTTTGCAAGCCGAATGACCAACATTCGGTCAGATTTTCCAGTTCCGGCAACACCGCCAGCGGACGGGCGGAAGCGCCCAACAGACAGGGCGCGAGATAAACGAGCAGTTCGTCCGCCAATCCAGCGGCGATGAACGCGCCATTCAAGGTCGCGCCGGCTTCGCCATGCACTTCGTTCAGCCCGCGCCGCCCCAATTCCCGCATGAGTTGCTTCAAGTCAATCCGTTCGCCATGCCCCGCCGCCGCGTTGGACGCATCCGGCAGACAAAGCCATTCCGCGCCCTTGTCCAGCAAGGGCTGCGCCCTGGTTTTGTCGTCCAGCGCGGAAACCACCAGCACCGACGCGCCGTCAGCGAACAAACGCGCGTCGGGCGAAAGTTCCAGACGGCTGTCGAGGATAATTTTCAGGGGTTGGCGGGCAGTTTCCGACGCCGCGTACACGCCCCGCGCGTTCAGTTGCGGATTGTCGTTTTTCACCGTGCCGATGCCAGTCAACAGGGCGCAAGCGCGGGCGCGAAAGCGATGCCCGTCCTGCCGCGCCGTCGCGCCGGTAATCCATTGGCTCTGCCCGTTTTTCAGCGCCGTGCGCCCATCCAGACTGGCGGCGATTTTCAGGCGCAACCAGGGTGTGCCACGGGTCATGCGGGCAATAAAGCCGATGTTGAGTTCCCGCGCTTTTGCCGCCAGCAAGCCTTCTTCTGTGGCAATTCCCGCCGCCCGCAACATCGCCATGCCGCGACCGGCCACCAGCGGATTGGGGTCGCGCAGGGCAGCGACAACCCGACCGACGCCCGCCGCAATCAAGGCTTCGGCGCAGGGCGGTGTGCGCCCGTGATGCGCGCAGGGTTCAAGCGTTACGTAGACCGTCGCGCCACGCGCCTTCGCGCCCGCCGCCGCCAGCGCGTGGATTTCGGCGTGCGGCTCACCGGCGCGTACATGCCAGCCTTCGCCCACGATTTCGCCGTCTTGCGTGAGCACACAGCCGACGCGGGGATTGGGGGATGTAGAGAAAAGCCCGCGCTCCGCCAGCGTGAGCGCGTGTTGCATGAAATCAGCGTCGGCGGCAGTAAAGGTCACGATTTCACGATTTGCGGGACGGCGACACTTCGCGGATGACGCGGGAAAACGCATTCACGTCTTCAAAATTGCGATACACCGAGGCGAAGCGGATATACGCCACCTTGTCCAGCCGCTTCAATTCGGACATCACCAGTTCGCCCACCTGCTGCGAACTGATTTCCCGTTCGCCGGATGAGCGCAGACGCTCCTCAATGGCGTCGATGGCGCTATCTACCGCTTCGGTCGTCACCGGACGCTTGCGGAGCGCCAAATCCAGACTGGCGCGTAATTTTTCGCGCAAAAATGGCGCGCGCGCGCCATTTTTCTTGACCACCAGCGGCAACTGCACTTCCGCCCGTTCGTAGGTGGTAAACCGCTTGTCGCAGACCATGCAACGACGACGGCGACGCACCACGTCGCCCTCCTCGCTCAAGCGGGTATCGACGACGGCGCTGTCGGCAGCGCCGCAAAACGGGCATTTCATGCGCGCGCCGCCGCAATGCGAGTCATGGTTCGCTTACGCTCCGTAAACCGGAAACTTGTGGCACAACTCGGCGACTTCGCCGCGCACCCGCTTCAATACCGCCTCGTCTTCCGGCGCGTCCAGCACGTCGGCAATCAGGTTGGCGATTTTTTCCGCCTCCAGTTCCTTGAAACCGCGCGTGGTCATCGCCGGAGAGCCGATGCGGATGCCGGAAGTCACAAACGGTTTTTCCGGGTCTTTCGGGATGGCATTCTTGTTTACCGTGATGTGGGCGCGCCCCAAGGCGGCTTCGGCGGCCTTGCCGGTGATTTTCTTGGCGCGCAGGTCGACCAGAAACACGTGCGATTCCGTGCCGCCGGAAACAATCCGCAGCCCCCGTTCCTGCAAGGCGCGCACCATGACCCGCGCGTTATTCAAAACCTGTTCCTGCGTCTGCTTGAAAGCGGGCGTCGCGGCTTCCTTGAAACACACCGCCTTTGCCGCAATCACATGTTCCAGCGGGCCGCCTTGCAGACCGGGGAAGATGGCGGAATTGAGCGCCTTTTCGTGTGCCGCCTTCATCAGAATCGCGCCCCCGCGCGGGCCGCGCAGGGTCTTGTGCGTGGTGGTGGTCACAACATCGGCGTGGGGGACGGGATTCGGGTAATAACCCGCCGCAATCAGCCCGGCGTAGTGCGCCATATCCACCCAGAAAATCGCGCCGACTTCCCTGGCGATTTGGGCAAAACGCGCCCAGTCGATCCGCAGCGAATAGGCGGAAGCGCCCGCCACGATGATTTTGGGCTTGTGCTCACGCGCGAGCTTTGCCACCTGCGCGTAGTCAATGGCTTCCTTTTCGTCCAGCCCGTAGGAAACGACGTTGAACCACTTGCCGGACAGGTTCAATGCCATGCCGTGCGTGAGGTGTCCGCCTTCGGCAAGGCTCATGCCCATGATGGTGTCGCCTGGCTCGGCAAACGCCATCAGCACCGCCTGATTCGCCTGCGAACCGGAATTCGGCTGCACATTCGCCGCTTCCGCGCCGAACAGGGATTTCAGACGGTCAATCGCCAACTGTTCGACCACATCCACGTGTTCGCAACCGCCGTAGTAACGCTTGCCGGGATAGCCCTCGGCGTACTTGTTGGTCAGTTGCGAGCCTTGCGCCTGCATCACGGCGCGGGACACATAATTTTCAGAAGCGATCAGTTCAATGTGATCTTCCTGACGGCGATTCTCGGCTTCAATCGCCTTCCACAATTCAGGGTCAACCCTGGCAAGGGTATCTTGGGCGGAAAACATGGGGCGTTGCTCTCTTGGCGTTGGAAAGAACGCGATTTTACAGGGATGCGACAGGGAAAAGAAGAACAACCGGACACTTGCTAGAATGGCGACTTGAAGAAAACCAACAGGAGCGCCGCCATGCAAGCATTTCAGGATGATTACCCCGACCGTTTCAGCCATTGTTTCGGCTGCGGCAAGAGCAACCCGCAAGGCTTGCGCCTCAAAACCTACTGGGATGATGAGGATGCTGAAAGCACCCTCACCCGCTTCACCCCGCCCGCCTTCTACAGCGGCGGCGTGCCGGAAAACGTGTATGGCGGCCTGATTGCCGCATTGTTCGACTGCCACGGCACCGCCTCCGCCGCCGCCTTCGCCTGCCGCGCCGAAGGACGGGGAATGGGAGAGGGAATAGAAACGGAGCAACCCGCCATCCGCTACGTCACCGCCTCCCTGAAAGTGGATTTTCTGCGCCCCACCCCGCAACACCAGGAACTCGCCATCCGCGCCCGCCTCGTCAGCCTCGAAGGTCGCAAGGTCAAACTGGACATGACGTTGAGCGCAGGGGGAAAAGTGTGCGCGAAAGGGGAAATGCTGGCGGTGCGGTTTGTGGAACGGCAGGAAACAGAGGGCGGGTGACAGCAGAATTCTTGCCAACGTTATGTTTTTGTTACTACAATAACTGCTCATGGTCACTTACGACGAAGCCAAGCGAACCATCAATCTCAAAAGGCACGGCATCGACCTTGCCGATTGTGTCCGCATTTTTGACGCGCCGATGCTGACCGATGAAGATACCCGTCTGGCTTATGGCGAAGTTCGTTTTGACAGTCTTGGCTGGCTGGATGGATGCGTAGTACGACTGATATGGACAGAGCGCGAATCCGCGCCGCGCCTGATTTCTTGCCGAAAAGGTGAAAAACATGATATTGCACGCTACTTCAAAGCCTTTTTTTAGCCCCGAACAGGTTGCCGCCGCACTCGCCGCCGCGCCGGATACGGTGGCAGACGATTCGGACTTTCCCGCCTCGCCGGATTGGGATAACGCCATCGTCAGCCATTCGTATGCGGAATTGAAAGAAAAACTCGCCGCGCGAAAGGCGGGCGGCAGACCCAAAAGCGCCGCGCCAAAAGAATCGCTCACCCTGCGATACAGCCCCGATGTGCTGGCAGCCTTCCGCGCTACCGGCAAAGGTTGGCAAACGCGCATCAACGCGGCGCTGACGGATTGGCTGAAAACACACTCGCCGGGTGAAATTGCCTGATGAACATCAACAGCGAAGAAGAACCCTGAACTTGCTTTTGCGCGGCTGGACAGACTTTGGAGCACAGCGTTACGGTACGCCGGAAAGCGATGAACTGGAAACCCTGACGCGCTATTGAACACTACGAAAATGAGCGCCACCCGACGCCGCCTTCCGATTCCAACAAGGTCATCAACCCACCCGACGCGCCCCGCCGTCGACTTCATCCATCCCCTGCCCCCTGCCTGCCTTCTTCTGAACCGCGTCGTCCGTCGAAGCGCGGACGTTTTCTTCTTCGTGTTCGTGCGAAGCGGGCGCAATGCGGGAGGTTACGGGAAGGGGCGCGGCAAAAGCGGCGGCGTGCATACCAAAGGATGAGGATTCCATGATGGCGACTCCTGACGGGTGGACGACTTCTTTATAGTAGCCCAGGTTCGGGACGCAAGTTGTAAGTTCATGTGTCAGGGAAATGATGTAAAATGTATTCATCATTCGGACATAAATGGACATAAAAATGGAACAAAAAGACTGGACAACAAACAAGCTGTTTTCTCGATTGATAAATAATCGCTCCGAAAAAGACAGATGGAAAAAGATTCAGATACTACACAAACGACCATGCGATGAGGTCTTTTCAAGGTGTATCGAACTCGCAAATTCTGAAAATGTAAAAGAAAGAATTATCGGTGTAGATGTTTTGGCACAACTTGGCGCAGCAATTGGCGTAGAGCGCAAGCCGTATGAAAAACAGGCGCTACCTCTTTATTTCAAGCTGCTCGACAAGGAAGAAGATACCAAGGCGATAGCGTCCATTTTATATGCCATCGGTCACAATGCTTATCACGGTTTGACGCTGGCGCAAATAAAGCAACTAAGCCAATATAAAACCCACAAAGACAGCACCGTTCGTCATGCGCTGGTCATGGCGCTCTCTTGCGTCGATAGAGCGCCTGCAATTGACGTACTGATTGGCTTGTCCAGTGACAAGAGTGATGATGTACGGGATTGGGCGACATTTTCCCTGGGACAACAGATTGAAACGGATAACGAAGAAATACGGGAAGCCTTGTGGAAAAGGGTTAATGACAAGCATCGGAATACACGATGTGAAGGAATTTATGGTCTTGCCAAAAGAAAAGATGTGCGCGCTATCGAATTGATACGTCGGGAATTGCTTGCCGACGATGGGAATGGTGAGTACGGCGTTCTGATTTTTGATGCCATTGAGGAATTCAGGGATAGGGAATTTTTACCCCTTCTGGAACATAATCTTGAAGTCGCAAGAAAGGATAAAAGAACAAATCCGTGGTGGCTTGAACAACTAGAAATCTGTATTGATTCTGTCAGCAAGCGGTGAGTTCATGTGTCAGAATGCCGGAATTCAAGAGATAACAGAGGTCGCACATGGCTTTATCGTGGGTAGAAATTCAGGAACGCGCCAAGGTTTTCGCGGGCAAATGGGTAGGGCTGTTTCTCCGAAACAGCCGGACGTTAACATCCGGCGCGTTCTTCGATTCCGCCCTACCTGATGGAAGACTAACGATCAATCGCCCGTCGGCAATTCAGGCTGCGCGGGCAAATAGTGGGGGGAGCATCCTGCTCCCCATTCCAGACACGAGGGAGCAGGATGCTCCCTCTACTATGCCCTAAAAATGCAGCGCCCGTTTGTCGCACGCCAGCGCCGCTTCGTGCAGGACTTCGGAAAGGGTCGGGTGGGCGTGGCAGATGCGCGCCAAATCTTCTGACGCGCCAGCGAATTCAATGGCGGTGACAGCTTCGGCAATCAGGTCGGAGGCGCCTGCGCCGATGATGTGTACGCCTAAAATCCGGTCGGTTTGGGCGTCCGCGAGCATTTTGACGAAGCCTTCCGGCGCGCCGATGCCGAGCGCGCGACCGTTTGCCATGAAGGGGATTTTGCCGGTTTTGTATGCGACGCCCGCCGCTTGCAACTGTTGCTCGCTCTTGCCGATCCAGGCGATTTCGGGCGTGGTGTAGATGACGGAAGGTATCAGGTTGAGGTCGCAATGTCCGGCTTGTCCGGCGATGATTTCGGCGACCATGACGCCCTCTTCCATCGCCTTGTGCGCCAGCATGGGGCCGCGCACCACGTCGCCAATCGCCCAAACCCCTTCAAGATTTGTTTTGCAGTGGGCATCGACTTCAATCATGCCGCGTTCATTTAATTTCAACCCCACGGCGGCGGCGTTCAAGCCTTCGGTGTTGGGGACGCGACCGACAGAAACAATCAGGCGGTCAGCTTCGAGTTTTTCTTCTTTGCCGTCCTGGTCGGCGTAGGCGACGCTGACGCCTTTTTTGCTCGCCTTCACCGCGCCAATCTTGACGCCGAAACGCAGGACAAGCCCTTGTTTCATCAGGATTTTTTTGGCTTCTTTGGCGATGTCGGCATCGGCGGCGGGGAGAAAGTTTGCGCCGACTTCGAGAATGGTCACTTCCGCGCCCAGGCGGTTCCAGACGGAACCCATTTCCAGCCCGATGACGCCCGCGCCGATGATGGCGAGTTTTTTGGGTACGGCGTCGATGTCGAGCGCGCCGATGTTGTCGCAGACAATCTGGTTATCGACGGGGATATTGGGCAGATGGCGGGCGCTGGAACCTGTGGCGACGATGACCTGCCGCGCTCCGATTTCCTCATTGCCCACGGCGACTTTCCAGCCTTCCGCCGTCTTGCCGACGAAAGCGCCGTGTCCGGCGAGGAAAGTCACCTTGTTTTTCTTGAACAAGCCTTTGATGCCAGCGGTCAACTTGCTCACGATGTCGGTCTTGCGGGCAATCATTTTCGGCACGTCGATTTTCGGCGCGCCCACGCTGATGCCCTGTTCGGCAAAGTCGTGCGCCGCTGCGTGAAACAGGTGCGAGGTGTGCAGCAGCGCCTTGGAAGGAATGCAGCCGACATTCAGGCAGGTGCCGCCCAAACGGGGTTCGCCCTTGGGATCGGCGTAGGGATTGGATTCGCAGCAGGCGGTCTTGAAGCCGAGTTGCGCGGCGCGGATGGCGGCTACATAACCGCCGGGGCCGCCGCCGATGACGAGCACATCAAATTGTTGAGTCATGTTTTATCTCTCCGGGAAGGGAATTAACTCCCCTCTCCCTTTGTGGGAGAGGGGGTGGGGAAGAGGGGTGGGTTGAGCAGGTTCAGGCGTTGTTTCGCGCTGAACCCTCCCCCTCTCCCTAACCCTCCCCCACGAGGGGGGAGGGAACAAAGCGGTCAAACGCCCAAAAGCAAACGGGTCGGGTCTTCCAGGGCTTCCTTGATGGCGACCAACCCCAGCACCGCTTCGCGTCCGTCGATGATGCGGTGGTCGTAGGAGAGCGCCAGATAGTTGATCGGGCGGATGACGATTTGACCGTTTTCAACCACGGCGCGGTCTTTGGTGGCGTGGATGCCGAGGATTGCGGATTGCGGCGGGTTGATGATGGGGGTGGAGAGCATGGAGCCGAAGATGCCGCCATTGGAAATGGAAAACGTTCCGCCGGTGAGTTCTTCGATGGAGAGTTTGCCGTTTTTCGCCTTGACGCCGAATTCGACGATTTCTTTTTCGATGTCGGCAATGGAAAGTTCGGAAGCGTTTCGCAGGATGGGGACGACCAGACCGCGCGGCGAACCGACGGCGATGCCGATATCGACATAGCCGTGATACACGATGTCATTGCCATCAATGGAAGCGTTCAGAATGGGGAATTTTTCCAGCGCGGAAGACACCGCCTTGACAAAAAAGCCCATGAAGCCCAAGCGCACACCGTGAGTCTTTTCAAATTTTTCGCCATATTGTTTTCTGAGCGCCAGAATCGGCGCCATGTTCACTTCATTGAAGGTGGTGAGGATGGCGTTTTCGTTTTTGGATTGCAGCAAACGCTCGGCGATGCGGGCGCGCAGACGGCTCATCGGTACGCGCTGTTCGGCGCGTTCGCCCAGGGGCAAGGCCGCTGCGGGCGCAACGGACGCGGCAGCGGCGGGAGCAGGTACGGCAGGTTTGCCCGCATGCACGGCGTCTTCCTTGGTGACGCGACCGCCGCGACCAGAGCCGGTCACGCTTTCGGCGGGAACGCCTTTTTCTTCCAGAATTTTGCGGGCGGCGGGGCTGGCGGTGGAACTCGACGCGGGCGCGGCGGCGGCAGCAGCTTTGGCAGATGCGGCAGGCGCAGCGGCGGTCGATACGGCGCTGGTGTCGATGCGGGCGATGAGTTCGCCGGAGGTGACGGTTTCGCCGTCGCCCTTGACGATTTCAATCAACACACCGCCATCGGGAGCGGGGACTTCCAGCACCACTTTGTCGGTTTCGATTTCGACCACGATTTCATCGCGGGCGATGGCTTCGCCGATTTTCTTTTTCCAGACGGTCAACGTGCCTTCGGAAACGGATTCGGAAAGTTGGGGGACTTTAACTTCGATCATACTCATGATGGCTCCTCTGATTTATTGGTAATCAATTTTGCCCAGGGCGGACTCAATCAGCGCCTTGGTTTGTGCGTTGTGTTTGGCAAGGTAGCCGACCGCCGGAGAAGCGGAGGCGGGACGGGACACCAGCAGCAGGTTTTGTTCAGCGCCCAGGGGTCGCAGCAAATGCTGACGTGAGCCAAACCAGTACCATGCGCCCTGATTGCGCGGTTCTTCCTGACACCAGACAATTTCTTTCGCCCCCGGATATTTCGCCAGTTCAGCGGCAAACGAGGCTTCCGGGAAGGGATACAACTGCTCAATCCGCACGATGGCGATGTGGTTGATTTTCTGCGCCCGCCGCGCCGCCAGCAGGTCGTAGTAAATTTTGCCGGAGCAAAGCACCACGCGCGTGACCTTTTTGGCGTCGAGGGCATCGACTTCACCGATGATCCGATGGAAGCCGTCGTTCGCCAGTTCGTCCAGCGTGGAAATGGCGTCCTTGTGGCGCAGCAGCGATTTCGGCGTCATCACGATGAGGGGTTTTCTCTGCTTGCGTAGCGCCTGACGGCGCAGCAGGTGGAAAATCTGGGAGGGCGTGGTGGGGACGCAGACTTCCATGTTCATTTCGGCGCAAAGCTGCATGTAGCGTTCCAGACGGGCGGAGGAGTGTTCCGGCCCCTGCCCTTCGTAGCCGTGCGGCAGCAGCATCACCAGACCGCAGCCGCGTCCCCACTTGGCTTCGCCGGAGGAAATGAACTGGTCGATGACCACCTGCGCGCCGTTGGCGAAGTCGCCGAACTGCGCTTCCCAGATGACCAGACCGCTCGATTCGGCGGTCGCGTAACCATATTCAAACGCCAGCACGCCTTCTTCGGAAAGTACGGAGTCATAACACTGGAAACGCCCCTGCTTCTCCTGCAAATGCGCCAACGGGTGGTAAGTACCCTCAAACCAGGTTTGCCGCTTCTGGTCGTGGAAGGCGGCATGGCGATGGAAGAAGGTGCCACGCCCCACGTCTTCGCCGGAAATCCGCACACTGTATCCTTCGGACAGCACAGTAGCATAGGCGAGATTTTCCGCCATGCCCCAGTCGAAGGGCAGTTCGCCCTGACCCATCAAGCGGCGGTCGTCGACGATTTTCTTCACCCGGCTATGCAGCGTGAACCCTTCCGGCAGGGTGGTGAGGCGTTCGGAGAGGCGGGCGATTTCCTGTACGGGTACGCGGGTATCGAAGGTTTCGATGTATTTCTTGGCAGTGTAGTTTTTCCAGTTCTGGGTTTGCGTGCGCTTGTAGCCGGACAGCACCGGGTTGTAGAGCAGGTCGCCCTTGTCCAGATGGTCGCGGTATTCCTGAATCATGCTGTCGGGATCGGACGCCGCCAGCGAACCTTCCGCCACCAGTTTGTCGGCATAAACCTTGCGCGAGCCGGGATGCGCCTGCACCTTGCGATACATCAAGGGCTGCGTCACCATCGGCTCATCCTGCTCGTTGTGACCCAATTTGCGGTAGCAGTAAAGGTCGATGACCACATCCTTGCCGAATTCCTGCCGGTATTCCACCGCCAGCCGGGTGACGAGCGCCACGGCTTCCACGTCGTCGCCATTCACGTGAAAAATGGGCGCTTCCGCCATTTTGAAAATTTCGGTGCAGTAGTAACCGGAACGGTAATCACGCGGGTCGGAGGTGGTGAAGCCAATCTGGTTATTGACCACGATGTGAATCGTGCCACCTGTGCCGTAGCCGCGCGTTTGCGCGAAATTGAGCGTTTCCTGATTGACGCCCTGCCCTGCTACGGCGGAGTCGCCGTGAATCAGCACCGGCACGATTTTCTTTTTGCCGCCCTGCCCGTAACGCAACTGGCGGGCGTAAACCGAGCCTTCCACCACAGGATTGATGATTTCCAGATGCGAGGGATTGAACGCCAGCACCAGATGCACCGCTCCGCCCGGCGTACCCACGTCGGACGAATAACCCAAATGGTATTTAACGTCGCCCGCCGAGAGGTCGGAAGCCTTTTTGCCTTCAAACTCGGCAAAAAGCATGGAAGGCGGTTTGCCCAGGGTGTTGACCAGCACATTCAGCCGCCCCCGGTGCGCCATGCCGATGACAATTTCCTGCACGCCATCGGAACCGGCGACGCGCACCAGTTCGTCCATTGAGGCAATCAGGGATTCGCCGCCTTCGAGCGAAAAACGCTTTTGCCCGACATATTTGGTATGCAGATAGCGTTCCAGCGTTTCGGCGGCGGTAACGCGCTCCAGAAGGCGCTTTTTGGCTTCCACGCTGAATGTCCCTTTGGCGCGAATCGGTTCCAGTCGCTCCTGCAACCAGCGTTTTTCGCGGATGTCCGTGAGGTACATGTACTCGACGCCGATAGCGCCGCAATAGGTTTCCCTGGCGGCGGCGAGAATGTTGGCGAGGGTGGCGCGCGCCTCACCCATGCGGAAAGAGCCGGTATGAAAAGCGCGGTTCAGGTCGGCGTCAGTAAGCTTGTAATGGGAAAGTTCAAGTTCAGGGATGAAGGGGCGTTCCGCGCGTTTCAGGGGGTCGAGGCTGGCGCGGCGATTGCCCAGAAAACGGTAGGCGTTGATGATTTGCAGCACGGCGACCTGCTTGCCATCGTCTTCCGTCACCGGCGTTTGCCGGAAACCGCCCTGCTTCGCCTGTTCAGCAAAGGCGGCGATGACCGGCGCGTGCGCCACATCTTTGCTGACGTAGCCGGGCTGCCTTGCCAGTCCGTCAAAATAAACGCGCCAATCCTCCGGCACCCGTTCGGGATTATCCAGCCAGGTTTCATACAGGTCTTCAACGAAGGGCGCGTTACCCCCGAAGAAAGGGGTACTTTCAAATTTTTGTTGCATCATTTGGGATTCCACCAATGGGTTCTCTGTTGTGGGTTTTTAATTCCAGGGACATGTTCCGTGGGCGCAATACGCCTCTGGAAAAAGAGCGACACGCTTGTGTGTCGCTCATGTTCCTGAAACTTAAGGGGAATTAACGTTTATCCAGTGGCACAACATCGCGCCGCGCGGCGCCGATGTACAACTGACGCGGACGCCCGATTTTGTATTCGGGGTCGGTCAGCATTTCTTCCCATTGCGCCATCCAGCCTACCGTTCGCGCCAGGGCGAAGATGCAGGTAAACATGGACGTGGGAATGCCGATGGCTTTTTGCACAATGCCGGAATAGAAATCCACATTGGGATAGAGCTTTTTCTCAATGAAATAATCGTCTTCCAGCGCGATTTTTTCCAGTTCCAGCGCCAGTTTGAACAGGCGGTCATTTTCCAGCCCCAGTTCGGTCAGCACGTCCTTGCAGACCTTACGCATCAGCTTGGCGCGCGGGTCGAAATTTTTGTAGACGCGATGCCCGAAGCCCATCAGTTTGAAGGCGTCATTTTTATCCTTGGCGCGGGCGATGTATTCGCCGACACGGGAAACGTCGCCGATTTCTTCCAGCATGTTCAGGCAGGCTTCGTTCGCGCCGCCGTGCGCCGGTCCCCACAAACAGGAAATCCCCGCCGCGACGCAGGCGAAGGGATTCGCGCCGGAAGAACCCGCCAGCCGCACGGTGGAGGTGGAAGCGTTTTGCTCATGGTCGGCGTGCAGGGTGAAAATCATGTCCAGCGCGCGCACCAGCACGGGATTGGGTTTGTATTCCTCACAAGGCACGCCGAACATCATGTACATGAAGTTTTCGACATAGGAGAGGTCGTTCCTCGGATACATGAAAGGCAGACCGGTGTTGTACTTGTACGCCATCGCCACAATGGTCGGCAGCTTGGCAACGACATTGGTGAAACTGACATCACGGGTCTTGCGGACGCTGTAATCCATCGACTGATAGTAAAACGCCGACATCGCGCCAACGACGCCGATGATGACCGCCATCGGGTGCGCGTCACGCCGGAAGCCGTTGTAGAAACGGGTCAACTGGTCGTGCACCAGGGTGTGATAGCGGATGGTGTTTTCAAACTCCGCCTTCTGCTTTTCGTCCGGCAGTTCGCCGTTCCGCAGCAGGTACGCCACTTCCATGAAATTGCAATTTTCCGCCAGTTGCTCAATCGGATAGCCGCGATACAGCAGCTCGCCCCTGTCGCCGTCGATGAAGGTGATGCGGGATTTGCAGCTTGCCGTGGACAGAAAGCCGGAATCGTAGGTGAACAACCCGGTCTTGCCGCCCAGCGTGCGAATGTCGATACAGTCGTTGCCGTGCGTGGGGGTCAGCACGTCAAATTCGACAGGCGCTTGTCCCGCGATGTTCAATACGGCCTTGTTGGTTGAAGTCATGTTTGTCTCCTGTTGTGGTGTGGTATTGCTTGATTCCGGCTCGCATGAAAAGCGATATTTGTGAGACTTCGCCTTGCCATGCTACAGCACTGCCTGCGGCTTGTCTTCGCGTCTCGCTTCCAATGCGAACCGGAACTACACGTTTCCCATAAAATCCGGGAAACGCCTTTTGCCGCGTCGCGTAAAAATCCGGTCAAGCGGCGGTTGCCGCATTCCCTCTACACTTTTGCAGCATGGCGACAATCGGCGCCAGTTGCGCGTCTTCGCACGCTTTCTGACCACTGATCAAATGCCATAATTCCAAATCCTCGTAATCGGCAAGCCGGGCAAAAGCCCGCGCCTCGGCGTCAGAGAGTTTTCCGAACCCTTCTTCCAGAAAACGCCCCAACGTGACATCCACTTCCAGCAACCCGCGCCGGGTGCAACGCCAGCGCAAACGCTGAAATGCCGCTCGTTCCATGAATCAGACCGCCCGCGTTAACATCATATCCTTGATTTTGCCAATCGCCTTGGTCGGATTCAGACCTTTGGGACAGACATCCACGCAGTTCATGATGGTGTGGCAACGGAAAAGCCGATAGGGGTCTTCCAGATTGTCGAGGCGTTCGTTGGTCGCCTGGTCGCGGGTATCCGCGAGGAAACGATAGGCGGCGAGCAAACCGGCAGGCCCCACGAATTTGTCGGGATTCCACCAGAAGGACGGGCAGGAAGTCGAACAGCAGGCGCACAGGATGCACTCGTACAAACCATTCAGTTCTTCCCGTTCTTCCGGCGATTGCAGACGTTCGCGCTCCGGCGGCGGGTCGTTGTTGATCAGATAGGGCTTGATGGAATGATATTGCTTGAAGAACTGCGTCATATCCACAATCAGGTCGCGGATGACCGGCAGCCCCGGCAGGGGGCGCAGCACGATGGGCTGTTTCAGGGTATTGATGTCAATCAGACAGGCAAGACCATTTTTGCCGTTGATGTTCATGGCATCGGAGCCGCAAACCCCTTCGCGGCAGGAACGCCGATAGGCAATGCTTTCATCCTTCGCCTTCAACTTGGTGAGCGCGTCCAGCAGTTTTCTGTCCTTGGCGTCCAGTTCCACGGAAATGCTCTGCATGTAGGGACGCTCGTCCTTGTCCGGGTCGTAGCGGTAGATTTTGAAGTTAACCGTGCGTGTTGTCATTCTTCTCTCCTTAGTACGACCGGGTTTTCAGGGCAACGGGTTCGCCCGTCAGCGGTTGCAGATGCACGGGCTTGTAGGCGATGCGGTTGCCTTCCCGGAACCAGAGGCTGTGTTTCAGCCATTCTTTGTCGTTGCGCCCGTTGGGGAATTCCGGCGTATCCGGCGCGTCGTCGCGCACATGCGCGCCGCGTGATTCCTTGCGCGCTTCGGCGGAAATCATGGTCGCCTTGGCGACTTCAATCATGTTCTGGGTTTCCAGCGCCTCAACGCGGGCGGTGTTCCAGGTTTGCGATTTGTCCTTGATTTCCAGGTTATTCACCATCTGCTCGACTTCGAGAATCTGCGCCGCGCCCTTCTTCAACAAATCGGAGAAACGGAACACGCCGGCATGTGTCTGCATGGTGTTGGCAATCGCCGCCCGCGCTTCCGCCACGCTGACGCCGCCTTGACGGTCGTTTAACGCCGCCAGGCGCGCGCGCGCCTTGTCTGCGGCATCGGCAGGCAGGTCGCGGTGGGCATGACCGGCTTTCAGGTCTTCCACTGCCGTATCGCCAGCGGACTTGCCGAACACCAGCAAATCGAGCAGGGAATTGGTGCCCAGACGATTCGCGCCATGCACGGAAGCGCAGGCGCATTCGCCCGCCGCGAAGAAGCCCGGCACAACGACGCTTTCGCCATCCGCGCCCAATGTCATCACGCGACCATCGTAACGGGTGGGAATGCCGCCCATTTGATAGTGGCAGGTCGGCACGACGGGAATCGGTTCCTTGATGGGGTCGACGCCCGCGAACTGAATGGAAATTTCACGAATCCCCGGCAGACGTTTCAGAATCACCGCCGGGTCAAGGTGGGTGATGTCCAGCAGCAGAAAATCCTTGTGCGGGCCGCAGCCGCGACCTTCCTTGATTTCAGTGGTCATGGCGCGGGAAACCACGTCGCGCGACGCCAAATCCTTGGCGTTCGGCGCGTAGCGTTCCATGAAGCGTTCCTTGTTGCTGTTCCGCAGGATGCCGCCTTCGCCGCGCACGCCTTCGGTAATCAACACGCCCGCGCCGGCAACGCCGGTCGGATGGAATTGCCAGAATTCCATGTCTTCCAGCGGAATGCCCGCCCGCGCCGTCATGCCCAGACCGTCGCCGGTGTTCATGAAGGCATTGGTGGAAGAAGCGAAAATGCGCCCCGAACCGCCGGTGGCGAAAATCACGGCGCGCGCGTGGAAAATCACGACCTGCCCGGTTTCCATTTCCATCGCGGTCACGCCGACCACATGACCTTCGCTGTCACGAATCAGGTCGAGCGCCATCCATTCGACGAAAAACTGGGTGTTCGCCTTGACGTTACGTTGATACATGGCGTGCAGCATGGCGTGTCCGGTACGGTCAGCGGCGGCGCAGGCGCGACGCACCGGCTTTTCACCGAAGTTGGACATGTGTCCGCCGAAGGGACGCTGATAAATTTTGCCGTTGTCGGTACGGTCGAAGGGCATCCCGTAGTGTTCGAGGTCGACCACCACTTCCACCGCCTTGCGACACATGAATTCGATGGCGTCCTGGTCGCCCAGCCAGTCAGAACCCTTAACGGTGTCATACATGTGCCAACGCCAGTTGTCTTCCTCGGAATTGCCGAGCGAAGCGGCGACGCCGCCCTGGGCAGCGACGGTATGGGAACGGGTGGGAAACACCTTGGACAGCACGGCGGTTTTCAGCCCCGCCTCGGACAGTTGAATGGCGGAACGCAAACCCGCGCCGCCCGCGCCGACGATGACGGCATCAAATTTATAAACAGGGATATTCACGCTTACAATCTCCAGAGAATCGCGGCAGCCCAACCGGAATAACCAATCAGGGCAAGGAGGGTCAACACATGCAGGGTCAGACGAATCCCCACGGGTTGCACGTAATCCATCCAGATGTCACGCACGCCAATCCAGGCGTGGTAGAACAGCGACAGCGCGAACAGAAAGGTGGCGAACTTGACCGTACCCAGCGCGAACACCGCGCGCCACGCCTCAAAATCCGAAGGTTTGACCACCCACAAAATGGCGATGAGAAACACGCTGTAGAGCGCCATCACAATGGCGGTCACGCGCTGCACGAGCCAGTCTTTGAGGCCGTAATGCGCCCCGACAACGATACGGTTAATCACAGCAGAATCCCCCAAATCAAGGCGATGGTGGCGAGGATGCTCACGGCGAACACGGCAAGGGTGGAACGCCGCGTCGCTTCCAGTTCCACGCCGATATGCGCGTCCATGAGCAGAAAACGGATGCCCGCGCAGAAGTGGTGCGCGAACGCCCAGATCAGCCCCGCGAAAACAACCTTGACCACCCAGCAGGAAGCCAGTTCCTGAAAAGTGGCGAAGGCTTCGGGCGAGGTCACGCTCAACTGGAAAAGCCAGAGCAAAGGCCCCAGCAGCAGGAACAGCCCCAAACCGCTGACGCGATGCAAAATGGAAAGTTTGCCCGGCAAGGGCAATTTGTAAAAAATCAGGGACGGAAGATCCAGGTTTCTGGGACGCTTCCTTGTACTCGCATCGGTCATGAACATCATCCTCGAAGGGTCAAAAAAATCAGCGTAAATACCGCCAACGCCACGCTAACAACTCGCAAAGGCACAGGGCGTGCAATTATACGACAAACCCTGCCCGCGAAATTTCCTCTCTTTCGCAGATGGGTCATGCCCCCTCACACATCCCTCTAATTTCAACTCAACTCGTTGTAATAGTGATACCGGTCGGTGGCGTAGAAACCGCGTCGCCACTCTACCGGCTGATCGCCGTAGGTGTAAGTCACCCGCTCCACCAGCGTGAGCGGGCTTGTCTCCTCCACCTTCAACAATTTCGCAACCCGCCGTTCCGCCGCCACCGCGCGCAGACGCTCTTCGGCGCGAATCATGCGGACGCCGAAACGACGTTCAAAAAGACTGTACAGCGAGCGATCTTCCTGTTGCAGGACATCCAGCGTCAACTCACCGAAAATATCGGCGCGTAAAAACATCTGGTCGAACACCACAACTTCATCATCGAAACTCAACAAACGCTCCAGCGCCAGCACGGATTCGCCGGGCGCGAGACGCAACGCCGCCGCCGTCACGCGATCCGCAGGCTGCAACTTGCAGGACAGCGGGATGCTGCGCTTCTGCCGCGCCTTGCCGTCATCCGGCCTCAAGTGCAAAAAGCGGTAATTGGAACGCGGGTCGTTGTGCGACTCGACAAAAGTGCCCTTGCCCTGACGCCGCACCAACAGATGTTCGGCAGCCATTTCGTCGATGGCTTTCCTGACGGTGCCCTGACTGACGCCAAAACGCGCCGCCAGTTCCGACTCGCTGGGAATCGCCATGCCCGGCGCCCACTCGCCCGCGCCCAACGCGCTCAACATCAGTTCCTTGATTTGACGATACAAGGGGCTGAACATTGGCGTAGTCGGCGACGACGCCACCTGACGAACAACATGCGTCGTGGGCGAAGGCACAACAGAGGGATGGAAATCGGCTGACATGGTGGCGCATTACAACACAAAAAGAACAAGCTGTCTATCTTATATAAGACATCAAATCTCATTGACACCGCAAAAACGAACTTCTAACATAGCCTGCCTGCGCGTCATCTCCAAAACAAGAAACGCGTTCTTTGCAAAACCCGTGTTCCCGACTTCCGGGAGCATCCCGCATCAGACACTTCACAGGAGCACCCCCTCATGTCCAAATCCCCCGTGCGCGTTGCAGTCACCGGTGCTGCCGGTCAAATCGGTTATGCCTTGCTTTTCCGCATCGCCTCCGGCGAACTGCTCGGCAAAGACCAACCCGTTATCCTGCAACTCCTCGACCTGCCGCAAGCGCAAAAAGCCCTGCAAGGCGTCATCATGGAACTCGATGACTGCGCTTTCCCTTTGCTCGCTGGCGTCGTCGCCACCGACGATCCCAACGTCGCCTTCAAGGACGTTGAAATTGCCTTCCTGGTCGGCGCGCGTCCGCGCGGCCCCGGCATGGAACGCGCCGACCTCCTGCAAGCCAACGGCGCCATCTTCACCGTGCAAGGCAAAGCCATCGCCGAAAACGCCAGGGAAGATGTCAAAGTGCTGGTGGTCGGCAACCCCGCCAACACCAATGCCTACATCGCCCGCGCCGCCGCCATCAAGGTGGGTCGTACCAACCCCGCCAACTACCACGCCATGCTGCGCCTCGACCACAACCGCGCCCTCACCCAACTGGCGCAAAAATCCGGTCGCCCCGTCGCTTCCCTGAAAAACCTCGTCGTCTGGGGCAACCACTCCCCCACCATGTACGCCGACTACCGCTTCGTCACCTCCAACGGCGACAAGGTTAAAGACCTCATCAATGACGAAAAATGGAATAACGACGTGTTCCTGCCCACCGTCGGCAAACGCGGCGCCGCCATCATCGACGCGCGTGGTCTCTCCTCCGCCGCCTCCGCCGCCAACGCCGCCATCGACCACGTGCGCGACTGGGCGCTGGGTTCCGACGACTGGGTGACACTGGGCATCCCCGCCCCCACCGACAACGGCTACGGCATCCCCGAAGGTCTGGTCTTCGGTCTCCCTTGCAAAGTCAAGGGCGGCACATTCACCCTCATCAAGGGTCTCGAAATCGACGCCTACTCACGCGGCAAAATCGACGCCACCCTGAAAGAACTCGAAGGCGAACGCGCCGCCGTGGCAGATTTGTTGAAGTAATCCAGAAAAACCACTTCAGGAAAAAAACCGCAGCGAAAGCTGCGGTTTTTTTATGACACCCACTTCTTCTCACATCAACCGCCTCTGGGAACGCCAAGCTCCAGCTTGGCATCTGGGGCTTCATGCCAAGCTGGAGCTTGGCGTTCCCAGAGAACAGTAGGCGGAAAGGTGGCGCTTTCTACGATCCCGCCCTACTTGGGTTAGATGAGGGCGATTTCTTCCAGGATGAGTCGCAAGTTGACGAAGCGCTCGCCGGGGTCAAAGCCACCATAGCCGCCGTCGATGGCGCGACCTTTTACCATGCGGCAGGCAAGGCGCTCCATAAAATTCCTTCCGGCAATGCGGGACGTCCGGCGCGTGCCTTGAAGCCGCGTTTGGGCAAGGGATAGGCGCGCAGGTCGTCTTCCTTTTCGTCGATTTCCTGCGCCGCCCCTGCCAGACACGCGGCAAACTGTCGATCGTCCCCGGCAAAAAGAAAAACCGAATACTGAATCGGTATCGCCCGTTTGAGCAGGTAACGGTGCAGATGGTTCAAACGTTTGGGGTCGGAGATGTCGTAACAAATCACGTAATTCATCACAATGCGGGGCGGTGGAATACAGTCCGCTTATTCTTCCGCTCTGCCCTCCTCCGTCGTCTGGTCGAAAAGCCATTCAATCTCCCGCTGTATGCCATGCCGCAGGGTTTCCTTTTCGGCTTCGTAAGCAGCATAAAAATGCGCTCTCCCCGCTTTGCCGAGAAAACAGCCTGCTTCTGTCGTACTGAAATGCGCCTTGTCCAGAATTTGTTTTTTAATCAGCCCAAGCGCAAAGCGATCCGCCAGAGGGCGCAAGGGTTCGAGCAAATCAGAAGCCAGAGACTCGCGCCCGAAATCGAGTTGATGATAAAACCCGACATAAGGGTCAAACCCCGCGCCGTACAGCGCAATGGCGAGTTCGGCATGAACGA
Organism: Zoogloeaceae bacterium; assembly: GCA_031287525.1. Taxonomy (GTDB): domain Bacteria; phylum Pseudomonadota; class Gammaproteobacteria; order Burkholderiales; family Rhodocyclaceae; genus Azovibrio. Next base: position 37,488 of record JAITSU010000027.1, read on the forward strand.
GGGTGTAACTGAGCGACAAAAGCGCATTGAATGGATCACGCGGCGGGCGGCGGTTACGCGCCCTGAAATTCAGGGATTCGGGAACGACTGCGCGAAGTCCGTCAAAATAACAGGCAGCGGCAGAACCCTCCAACCCGCGCAATTCGGCAAGGCTGGATACTCCCGGCAGCTTTTCCAGACTTGTCGCCAGCAAGCGCAAAACATGGCTCAATTCATAACGCGCCTGCATATCTTTTTCGCGCAATTCCTGAAACCATTGCATTTGATGCGTGAGCTTTCTGATCACGATGCGCCGGGCAAGGTCAAGGCAAAACCCGGCGTCAAGACTCAACTGGATTTGCCGAACGCGCCGGGTGGCATCGTTGTGCGGACGCGCCAGCAACAGACTGGGTTTGCCCTGCCGACCGGAAAGCACGACAATGCCGATGCCATGCTCCCCCAATTTGCCCAGCAGCGCCGCCGTCAAATGCACATCCCCGCGCATAAAAATGCGACTGAGTGGCGCAATGGGTACCGTACCAACTCGCGCGCCGTTTTCGCGGAAGACAATCGCCTCCGATTCCAGTTCGATTTCAACGCCGCGTCGGTCAATATAGAGACTGGTCATGATGACCTCTTTTACAGGATACTGAAAAATTGAGCCTGAAAACTATCGCCGCGCCCCAAACAAAGGGGCTTCATTCGGGGATCAAGCGCAAAAATGTGCAAACGGTCTTCCGTTAAATCCATCAACTCATCCAGCCCGATACGAATCTGCGCCAATTCAGCGGGCGTCACCCAGATTTCAAAAACAGACTTTTGCCCGCTGACCTTGAAACCTGTCAGATAGCGGCAAACTTTATGCAAACGACGTGGATCGCATACATCGTAGGCAACCAGATAAAGTGTGCGGCTCATGGCGCATCTTTCTATTCACGCCGCAAAACCAGCGTAATCGCCTCTGGCAGCAGACCGAGACCACGACGCACATTGGGGCGGCGACCTACGCTGGCAAGCAGATAAGGTTTAGCCGCCAATTCGCCCAATGTTTTTTTGAAGGCGCGTTCCAGTTTGGCATTGTTTTCCTGAAAAAACTCTTTTTCCATGCCTTTGGCAAGCCTTTTGCAAGCGTTATCCAGCGCAGCGGCATCTTCGCCAACAACGTACTGATACAAGGCAAGAAAGTTTTCCGCATCGGCTTCGCGCCAGCTTTGTAACGGCTTGCCCTGTTGCGCCGCCTTCATCCAGAACGCCAGCCATGCGGCAAGCGCGGGCGACAGGGCAAACTCATGCTCACCGCAACGCACCTTGCGCGCGGCGAGCCACAACGTCAAATGCGGCGGCGCCAGACTGGCTTGCACGGCGGCAACCGTTTCGTTGTAACTCGCCTTGCCATCCTGCAACTCTTGCGGCAAGCCATGACGCAGGCGCACCACGGGAATTTCCGCCAGCGTGATTTCCGCCCTCGCGGTATCAATATGCGCGCCGCCTTGCATGGGTAAACGGCGCGGCTTGACCGGGGGAAAATAAAAATCGGGATGGCTTTCAAAAGGCGAGGAAACCAGCACATGCGAGAGTTTGTCTTGCGGACGGGCAAACAACGAAAAAGCGTAGCCCAGATAAAAGCCCATCGTTTTACGCCCGCCCGCAATCGAAACATGCAAGGCGGACGCGGCGTCAAGCGTCAATTCGGCAACTTTCGCCGTAATGCCATCCGCCGCCGCCGCGTTTTCTTCCGGCGTGCGAATATCCGGTAACGCCGTGCCATCTGGCGCGGTGATGACATGAATAAAATCTTCGCTAAAAACCGGCTGCCCAATCTGCGGATAATTTTGAAGAATCGCGTAAAACTGCCCGCAATCCGGGTGCAACAGCGAATCTTTGGCGCGCTGTTTACCTTCCTTCGTGGTCAGCAGATGAATCTCGGTCGGAATGAACGGTTCCGCCTGCACCGCCAACGCATACAAAGTTTCCGTCACCACCTGCGGCGACATGCCCGTGACGATGAGCAGAATGCGGCGGGCGTAAGAAGAAGGAGATTTAGAAATGTTCATGATTTCCGTTTATCGGTTTATTTTTCCAAAAAATCAACATGTCGGACGTTACCACCCGGCGGTTTCTCCGAAATCGCCCTGCGCCAGATTCTCGAAGCGGGTGTATTCGTCCAGGAATGCCAGTTTCACGGTACCGATGGGACCGTTACGTTGTTTGCCGATGATGACTTCGGCGATGCCTTTGTCCTGGGTCTCCGGTTTGTAGTATTCGTCGCGATAGAGCATGATGATTACGTCAGCATACTGCTCGATGGCGCCGGATTCGCGCAGGTCGGACATCATCGGGCGTTTGTCGGTGCGTTCTTCCACTTTCCGCGAGAGTTGCGAGAGAGCGATGATGGGGACATGCAATTCTTTTGCCAGCGCCTTGATGGAGCGGGAAATTTCCGAAACTTCCGTGGCGCGGTTTTCGTTCTGGCGCGACGAACTCATCAACTGGATACAGTTGATGACGATCAAGCCCAGCTTGCCGCCATGCTCGTGATACAAGCGGCGGGCGCGGTTGCGTAGCTCAAACGGGTTCAGACCGCCGGTTTCGTCGATGTACAGCGGCGCGGCGTGCAGCTTGCCGAGGGAAACCACCACCTTGCCCCATTCCTCGTCACTAAGCCGCCCCGTCCACAAGCGTTGAGCATCAAGGCGACCGCAGGAGGCGAGCATCCACATCGCCAGTTGTTCGCCGCCCATTCCCATTGAGAACACACCGACCGGCAGACCGCTATGCACGGCGACATTTTCGGCGATATTGAGGGCAAAGGCGATTTGCCCCATCGCGGGACGCCCCGCGACAACAATCAGGTCGCCCGGTTGCAAGCCGGATGTTATCTGGTCAAGGTCGATAAAGCCAGTGGGGATGCCGGTGATGTCGTCGGGATTGTCACGGTCGACCAACTCCTGCAAACGCTCCATGCCCCCCTGAAGCAACGGGGCGATGTGCACAAAGCTTTCGCTGCCGCTTTCAACTTGTTGGCGAATCTTGAGAATCTTCTCTTCGGCTTCGTCCAGTATGGCTTGAATGTCACGTCCCTCTGGCGCCACCAGGGCGCTGTCCAGACTTTCCAGCGCCGTAGCGATTCTGGAAAAAATTTCGCGTTCGTTATCGGTCATGACAATCTTCCTTTGCGAATGTGCTGTCCTTCAATAAAATCCAATATAGCAAAGCCCCATGCTTCCATGTTTTGCGGCAAGCTTGCCGAAGGCGTGTTGGTTTTTTCGCAGGATGCCTTCTGCGCGAAATAAAGGTCAGCTATGTATCGGGATGTAATCGGACGGAACGCGACACATAGCGGCTCCCCAGGCTATGCCTGCTGAATCTGGATTACTCCGTCGCCCCGACCCAATGCGTAACCGGCTGCGTCAAAAAGTCTTCCAGCGCAATACCATCGCCCCCCACCAATAAACAGCGCCCAGGCTTGAACGCCTGCGCGAAAGCGGCAGTTCCGGCGTGCGCCAGCGGCGCGCGACCGCTTTTTACTTCAATGGCCGTCAGCGCGCGCCCTGCCTTGACGATGAAATCCACCTCATGATTGCGCTCACGCCAGTAATACAACTCACATTCTCCCTTCATCACAGCATTCACCAGATGCGCGCCCACGGCGGATTCCACCAGCCGCCCCCAGAATTCGCGGTTGGCGCGTGCCTCACTCAACGTATAACCGCAAGCCGCCGTGATCAACGCGGTATTCTGCGCCTGCAATTTGGGGCTGGAACCCCGGCTACGCGCCACATCGCCCGCATACTTGGGCAAACCGCAAACCATGCCCGCGCCCGCCAGCAGTTCCAGATAATGCGCCAGCGTGGTGGTATTACCTGCATCCTGCAACTGCCCCAGCATCTTGGTGTAGGACAAAATCTGCCCCGAATAACGGCATGCCAGATCGAACAAGCGCCGCAGCAACGCGGGTTTGTCTACCCGCGAGAGCAATAGCACATCGCGGGAAATCGAGGTTTCAATCAGGCTGTCCAGAATGTAACGCGACCAGCGTAGCGGCTCCCCGATCAAGGGCGCAGCGCCCGGATAGCCGCCGTAGAACACGTATTCCTCCAGTGACCAGCCGAAGGCCGCGCGCATTTCCGTAAATGACCAATGCGACAGGGGCAAGGTCTCGAACCGTCCGGCGAGGCTCTCGGACAACCCTTGCGCTATCAGGAGCGGCGCGGAACCGAGCAACACGACTTTCAGGGGACGCTTTGCGCGGGTGTCCTCATCCCACAGTCGCTTGACCGTTTCCGACCAGGCGGGAATTTTCTGGATTTCGTCCAGCACCAGCGTGGCGCTGCTGTCACCTGCGATGGAAAGCCGCGCCGCTTCCCATTGCTGACCAATCCAGTCCGTACCGCGCAAGGTCGGCTCATCGGCGCTGACATAGCGCACAGGCATGTCCAGCGTTTCAGTCGCCTGCTGTACCAGCGTCGACTTGCCCGCCTGACGCGGACCGGTCACCACCTGCATGAAACGACGCGGCTCCGCCAGGCGTGTCGCCAAGGTCGCAACCTGCGGTCGCTGGAAGGGAGGATTCTCTTGACTCATAACATTGAGTATTTTTACTCAAAGTATTGAGTAAAGCAACAGCCCACCGCTTTCTTCAGAGTGATGACGGTTTCTCCGCCTTCGCTTTGAGCGCCTTCACCAACAGCGCCCCACTCACCCGACAGATAGCGAGAATTCGCCCATTGCCTCATCAAGTGGAGCGACTTCAAAGATTACGGTTTTCATCGTTCCCCCTCTTCACGTCGTTCATAAAATCCGAAAGCAACGGATTGACGCCAGCATCGAAAAGCCGGGCTTGCCCGACAAAAACACCGCCAACATGACGATTATGGGCTGGACTATAAAGCCATCGCCGGCATGACCATGCTGGCGTTTCGCCCACTGAAACCCCTGAACAACCCCTTGAAAATCGAGGCGGGGGAGAAGAGCGGCACGCTGGTGGCGGCTTAATCCCTTTGGAAGCAGGGCGTGGTTTGAATCAAAGCGACCGCCAGGGAGGGCATCGAAGCGGAAGAACAGGGTTCAATCGCCCCGCCCCGGCGCGGCGACGGGTTACGACCGGGGAAGACTACGAAGCCCCGGACGCGGAAGACCGCGCGGATGTAGAAGACGCGGTGCGCGAGCGGAGAGACAACGACGGTCCCGCCGTTTATTCGCAGGCAGCGCGCGTGGTTCCCGAAGCGGAGCGGCTGTCAGTCAGCGTACTTGACCAGACGGTTAAAAATTATCTTCATAATCTTGGTCATAAACCGACCGTCATCATCGCCGAAAGTGGGACGAGTATAGGCGAATCTGCCGGTATAGCAGGCGCAACCAAGGGAAAGAAAATCTACCTGTTCCGTGACGGCATCTCCGGCATCGACGAGGCTGTCCGTACGCTCTGGCACGAGTTGCTGCATTATGGACTCCGCAGGTTTATGACGAAGCGTCAGTATATATCGGAAATGAACCGGCTGTACAAGCAGGACAAGTTCCTGAAGCAGCGCGCGAAGTCTTGATCCCTTTGAGAACAGGGCGTGGTTTGAATAGCTCTACGATGAAGGGAGATTCAGGAAAGAGAGGTCTTAATCCCTTTGAGAACAGGGCGTGGTTTGAATCATTTCTGGGAAAACCATTACAACCATCTGGTTAGGTCTTAATCCCTTTGAGAACAGGGCGTGGTTTGAATGCAGAGGCGTGGAAAGCCGCATACCAAGACGCGTCTTAATCCCTTTGAGAACAGGGCGTGGTTTGAATCTCCTTCTTTCTACAGGTTGAGCGCGGGGGAATGTCTTAATCCCTTTGAGAACAGGGCGTGGTTTGAATGCTACATCTGGACAGGCTGCATGACATGGGTTTGTCTTAATCCCTTTGAGAACAGGGCGTGGTTTGAATTGAAGTATGAGGAGTATTTAGTTGGGGGTGGGGGTCTTAATCCCTTTGAGAACAGGGCGTGGTTTGAATCGAAGCCGCCCTGTTGCAACATTTGCGGGGGACGGTCTTAATCCCTTTGAGAACAGGGCGTGGTTTGAATGAAGAAAAATGTGAGGTATGATTTGGTTAGCAGGTCTTAATCCCTTTGAGAACAGGGCGTGGTTTGAATGTCACCTTGCAAAAAATACTTGATAATCAGTACCTTGCAAGATGTATTCAGGAAAATTGACCGTCATGAGGAAGATGTCTTGCGGACAGCGATTTGTTTGAAGAGCGCACATTATAGAACGGCTGTTGTGCGCTTGCCAGGGTTTTGTTTCTGAACAGCTACATCCTCTCCTGACTTACCGAAAAACGAGTGTCTTTTCATATGTCATGAAAGCCGATCCTCTCCCTAACCCTCCCCCATTGTGCAGTCTGTACACCCACAAGGGAGAGGGAGTGAAGCGTGAAAGCAATCCGAATTGTTAAAGAAGCTTTTGCTGGGCATTCAGGCGTTATTGTATTCCAGCGTGTAGCGCCCCAAACCAAAAACAGTTTCTTTGCCGACATGCAGCCATGTGCCAAGGTGGAGCGCGGGGAAAAATGCCTGAAGGTCGCCGCGCAGTTTCCAGTCGCCCATGACGCCGCCAAGTTGCATGGTTTGTTTCTGCCGCGCGGAACGGCGTGTCCAGTCTCGCCAGTGCAGGTTTTTTTCGCCTTCCACGCTGGCGGCTTGTTGCGCGAGCGCCTTGAAATCCCAGTCCGGCGTGCCGTTGCCATACAGGTTGTGAATCAGGGCGGCGCGACGAACGGCAGCCAGCAGCAGCGCGCCGGGGGTCAGTCGTTCAACCGAAAGCGGATGTCCATCTTCTTGTAGCCGCAGGGGGCTGATAAAGCGCAGGGTGAGTTCGTCAATTTGCGCGATGGACGGACAGATAACGGGCTGTAAGGAAATTTCTACCAGACGTTTGTTTTCGGGGCTGTACATGGATACCGGAGAATTTTGCGGCGGCAGGTAAAAAATCTCTCGCAATTGTGCCGTACCCTCCCCTGCCCCAAGACCATGCTGCGCGGCATTTTTCCAGGCTTCGATGATGAGCGGCAATTCACGCAAGGCACGCCCCATGAGCACCATATCGAACTGGAGGGTTTCCCCCGTTTGCAGTGTGCAAGCGCCCCATTTTTCCGGCTCCATCAGGTAGGGTGCCGGAGGCTGGCTGAAACGCTGTATTTCATGCTCAACCGCTGGCGGAGCGAAAATCGCGGGATAGGGACAGGTGCGAAGCAGCGGACAATCGGCGCATTCCGGCTGCCGCAGCATACAGGAGAGCCGCCGCAGGGCATGCCCAAACGCCCCACGCAACAACGACCCCGACCAGTCCGGCAGATGGATGGGACGTGTAACCGTGAATTGGAAACGGTAACGGGCGAGGAAAAGCGGTGGCAACATGGGTTGTGGTGATGTCATGGGTTCATCCAGTTGGTAAGATGTTTTTCCAGACCCGGCAAGTCCTGTTTTTCAATGATTTTGATTCCCGCGCCTTTGGCGCGATCTCTCGCTTGACTGGGTAAATCAAGATATGAAACAAGCGCCGCCTGGGTACGCAACCCCCCCAGTTTTTTCAGGGTTTCCAGTTTATACAAGGCATCTTGTGCTTTCCCTCTGTTCGCGTCACTGGTGTAGTTGACCGTTTTACATTCAATCACATGCAAAACATTGTCTTTCATTACAGCAATGTCAATTTCATTGGGTTGGTGAACGTTTTCTCTCGCGTTCGTTATTTTCAGATTGACCGCAGCCCCTTGTATATCCGGCAACTGCCTTACAATTTGATAAACGTGCGCTTCAAACCACCCACCCATAACATAGTTTTTGGCTTTTTTATCGACAAAGGTGAGCGTATCCTTCTGCTTGTCAATTTGAATAAGCTTGTGTTCTTCAAAGAGTTCAAGCATATGCGACATCTGGTAGATATACTCTGATTTCGGCGTTTTAATCACCAAGCTATCTCTGGTATCTTGCTGTGACATCGCGTAGTAAAGCTCTCCCAGAACTTTTGCATATTGAGCATGTTTTACCAACTCACTTGTCAGCTCTGGCAACTGAAATTCAGCCTCTTTCGGATGGTCAGAAATTTTGAAACCGTGAACTTCAAGATATTCTTCAAGTTTCAGCTTTGACGGCTGTGCGTTCAGTTTTACATAGTCGCCATTTTGAATGTCGTCCAGCAACAAGATTTCGCTGCCACTGCCCTCCACTGCCACATAAAAAGCAGGATAGCCCAAACTGTGGAATGTTTGATACGCAGCAATTGCCATCAATTTGTTACCGCCTGTGATATTCAGGGCAATATTGGATTTATCGTAATCCCCCAACAATTCCAATACCTTGGCTTCAACGGTATCCATGCGATACGAATCAGGCAGGTCTACACGATGAACTTTATGCAAACCGTTGTTTTTTAATACATGTTCCAGACTTTTTGCTTTTTCCTTCATACGCTCCGAGACCAGCAACACGACTTCCTGTGGACGAAAATTCTTGTCCAGAATTGGCATCAGATTCGGTGTGGGTTGATCGGAGACGATACACACATGCACATCGTATTTTTTCATAATGGCGGTCGTCATGCTATTTTCTCCACATAAAAAGCTTCGAGCCGGGCGTTGCAGGCGGAAAGTTCTTCCGCGCTCAGTTCCTCGCCGCGCAAGTGGGCGGGAAGGTCAAGTGAGAGATTGTAATACGCCGCGCCACGCTGACAAACCACGGCGGCAAGGTGTACGGGCAGGCTGCCGATGATGGTGTCGCCCGCCACGATGCCATCTGTAAGGTTCACGTCGGTCAGGTGCGTACAATGGCGGTCTATGGCAAAACCTTGCGCTTTAGCCCATTCCAGCGCGCCGGGGTGACGGGTGATAAACCAGGTGGTCATGAGATTTGTTTTCCGTTGAAGATTTTTGTGTATTACACCCGAAAAACAGCGCGAAGGGTGAGATGGCAAGCTTGTCGCATATCGTGTTCAGCGCCAAATTATGCTGCTTTTTTTACCCATGCGGGCAGGATTTCACCCGTCTGTCGTCTGGCTATGTATACCCCCGGAATGCGGGTGGTGCGCGTCTGGTCGGCAATCGAACGGGTGATGGCCTGACGAATCCACCAGGTGGCGTAGGTGGAAAACTTGTAGCCGCGCCGGTATTCAAATTTATCCACGGCTTTCACCAAGGCGATGCTGCCTTCCTCAACCAAATCAAGGAATGGCAGACCGCGATTGGTGTATTTTTTGGCGATGGAAATGACCCGCCTGAGGTTGGCTTCGGTCATTTCGCGCTTGGCGCGTCGGGATCAATCAGACCATCCACCAGTTCGTCAATGCGGATTTCGTCTCTTTTCACCTTCTCCGCCATTTCCAGAATTTCGGCGATGGCGCTGGGGCAGGCGGAAATCGCCTGTACCATGTCTTTCTGACCTTCTTCGATACGCTTGGCAATTTCGATTTCGCCTTCGCGCGTGAGCAAATCCACAGAACCCATTTCGCGCAGGTATATCCGCACAAGGTCGGTGGTGCGACCAAATTCGGAATCAACGGTGGAGAGCACCTGTTCGGCTTCTTCTTCCTCGTCGTCACTCGTGGCGGCGGGCGCGTCAGACATCAGCATTTCTTCGGCGGCGGACGCTTCGTCGAACACCTTGATGCCCATGTCGCTGAACATGCTGATGATGGATTCGATCTGCTCGGCGTCAACCGCGTCATCGGGCAAATGATCGTTGATTTCGGCGCAGGTCAGATAGCCCCGTTCTTTACCCAGTTTAATCAGGGCTTTGAGGCGTATCTTGCGTGTTTCAACGTCGATTTCCGGCTGCGCGGCGGCAGCGACGGCGCTGGCGTGAAGCAGTTTTTTGGCGGCTTTGTCTTTTTTGACCTTGCCTGCGCGAGCTTTGGGCATCGCCTTCATGGTTTCCTCCGTTTACCAACTTCTTCCAGCGTGTGGTCAGTATGCACATCGGACATCAGCATTTCTTCGGCAGCGGGCGCTTCGTCGAATACTTTGATGCCCATGTCGCTGAACGTGCTGATGATGGATTCGATCTCCTCGGCGTCACCCACGTCATCGGGCAGATGGTCGTTGATTTCGGCGTAGGTCAGATAGCCACGTTCTTTACCCAGTTTAATCAGGGCTTTGAGGCGCGTCTTGCGTATTACAGCGTCGATTTTCGGCTGCACGGCGGCAGCGATGGCGCTGGCGTGAAGCAGCTTTTCGGCGTCCCATTGCCTGAATCCTATAATCTGTATAGGGTCTGAAAGTATAAGACATTTTCTTCCAAAGAAGCCTGTAATATCAAACCAAACCTCTCTCGTAAATCTCACCATTTTTTCCTGACGTTTCTTGTCATATGCATCAATGTCGAATTCAGGTTCAAGATTAAAACATGATGCTTCAAGCTCAGACCTTAACTCACTCCAGTCATCGTCGAGAAATGCCGTAATCTCGATGAAAAGTCGATCAAATGCTTTCTCCCCTTTATGGATTAGCGCTTGTTGTTTAACATCATGTCGAATACCAAAGAATCTTTTACTTTCTGGACGGAATATAACCATTTCCTCGTATGCCCTGATTTTAGCAAAAACATGCTCGATTTCTATCCCACTAAAAGGAACGGATGGATCAACAATTGGGTCATTCAGGTCGATGATACATGCGTCATCTTGCGAGTAGCCCCATCCACCACGAATTGGCAGTTCCCGAATTGGTCGTTTCCCATGCATTAACTCGAAATCAGCGGCTATTATTTCTCTCGGAGATTCTTTGCTTTCAATCAGGTCTGGAATCAATGAGTATTCCAGGTATGGCTGTGCTTCTTCGCCCCTCTGCTTGACAAAGTGGAAAGAACATTCCATTTTCTCGTCAATGCCAACGAAATATTCTTTCCAGTACATCGCCAGAAGATTATGTTGAGCACCCGCATATCCATGCTCGGCAGCCTTACGGTACCAATTAGCAGCTTCGACATAGTTCTGCGCTACTCCATGACCATTGGAGTACATCCGCCCAAGATTATTTTGAGCAGCCGCATTTCCCTGCTCGGCAGCCAATCGCCACCATTTCACGGCTTCGTCAAAATCCTGCTTTACACCTTCGCCACTGAAGTATGCAGCACCTAAGTTATTTTGTGCCTTTGCAAAACCCTGTATGGCCGCAAGTCTGTGCCACTTGACTGCTTCTGCCCTGTCTTCTTCAATGCCCATGCCATTCATGTAACACGTTCCTAAGTTATCCTGGGCTTTGGCAAATCCTTGTTCGGCGGCAAGCCTGATCCATTTCACTGCTTCGATTTCGTCCTGTTCGACGCCTTTACCATACATGTAGACATAGCCCAAGCTGTTTTGTGCCTGCGCGTTGCCTTGTGCAGCAGCCAATCGAAACCATTTCACGGCTTCGGCAAAATCCTGCTCTACACCTTCGCCATTGTGGTAAGCAGCGCCCAATTTTACCTGCGCTTCCACATCGCCCTGTTCTGCTGCCTGCCGGATTTGCGCGAGTGAGTCTGCGCTTTGGTATGCTGCCTTCGTTGATTTTGTCATTTCAAAATTTCCTTTATTTGCTGATTGCGATTGATTATTTGAGGCTGCTGCTTGCTCGGACACACGTTCTTGTTGGGCAATCCATAAGTCATGCGCCTTACGTTTTTCAGGGTCAGAGCTGCGCCGCGCTGACAAACCACGGCGGCAAGGTGCACGGGCAGGCTGCCGATGAGGGTATCGCCCGCCGCAATGTCGTCGATCAGTTTCGGCAGTCAGGTGCAGGGCAATGCCGGTCAATGGATAAGCTTCGCGCTTTAGCCCATTCCAGCGCGCCGGGGTGACGGGTGATAAACCAGGTGGTCATAAGATGTGTTCTCCGTTGAAGATTTTTGTGTATTACACCCGAAAAACAGCGCGAAGGGTGAGACGGCAAGCTTGCCAATCCCGTCAAACTATGTAAAAGTAAACCTTGCTTTATATTTTTATAAATCCACCATGACTTACCTCCCTCGCGCGCTGGAACGCAAGTTCTTGCATATGAATGAATTTTTCAAGGCAATCCTGGTTACGGGAGCGCGGCAGGTGGGCAAGACCACGCTGCTGCGTCACCTT
>JAITSU010000029.1 GCA_031287525.1 Zoogloeaceae bacterium
AGCGTCAAGCGATTGAACTCTACAAAGAAGCCTGCGACGGGGGAAACACTGCGGGTTGCGACGATTACAAGCGATTGAAAAAATAAAGCGCGTCGCCCGGAAGCCGCAGCATAACCCCCGCCCTTAACCTGTCGCTTCCGGCAGATTGCGTAGGGGCAGCTACCCGCCACTTTGAACCCGGCGCAGATGCGCGCGCTGAAGCAGAAAAAGCGAAACGTCAAACGCAATCCGTCTTGTGTCAGGCTTTACAAGATTACAGGAGACACCCGAATAAAAAACCGGGGATTCCCCCGGTGTCGCGGTTGGTGCTGACACATCGCTTGAATGAATTGTCAGGCATCATCATACGGGAGATCATCCGGATCAATGTCGATGTAATCCGGCTCCGGCATGGTTTGAAGGCGCACAGCCATGATGCGGGTCTGTCCTTGCAGCAAGGCCTTGGTCACACGATGCATCCCGTCCATAACCATGCCATCTGGTGAAAGAATGATCGGGCAGGTGAGATCCGCAGCCTCGACAAGCCGCATATGCCCGATCAGGTCACGGCAAGTCGGTGGTGGATCTTCGGCGCTGTACCAATAGGGATCATCAATTTCCCGGATGGCGGAAAGCTCCACAGCACAAGGTTGTATGTTCTTCGCAAGGTCAACCAATTGATGGACATCCCAGGCGAGCAAGCGTCCTTTGCTTTTGCGAAAATGGTATTGTTTACGCATAAAGAATGATGCCTGACGCTTGTTTTTACCATCACGCATGGCGGACGATATACGCCTTGACGCGCTCTACGTCCGCCGCCATGACGTCCACTTTTTGCGGCAGGGCTTCCAGCCCCGCTAACGCGGCGGGACGTTCCGGTTCGTGACCCAGCGCAATACGCAGGGTTTCCGCAAATTTCGCCGCCTGCGCGGTTTCCAGCACAAGCAAGGGTACGCCAGCGGGTTGCGGATGTTCCAACGCCACTTTCAAACCATCGGCGGTGTGGGTGTCGATGGTCACGCCGTAATGTTCGTATGCTGATTTGATGGTCGCCAGCCGGTCGGCGTGCGCGCTCCTGCCGGACGCGAAAGCGAAGCCGGAAAGTCGGGCGGCATAGGGCGTATCGCGCAAATCAAACGCGCCGCCTTTGTCGACTTCTGCCCAGAGTTTGCGAACCACTTCCGGCTCGCGCCCCACCAGATCGAACACAAATCGCTCGAAATTGGACGCTTTGGAAATATCCATCGAAGGGCTGGAGGTGACATGCGTTTCTTTGGAACTGCGCGGGCGATAGACGCCGGTTTTGAAAAACTCGTCCAGCACGTCGTTTTCGTTGGTCGCCAACACCAGTTCCCGGATGGGCAAGCCCATTTGACGGGCGATGTGTCCGGCGCAGATGTTGCCGAAATTGCCGGAGGGTACGCAAAACGAAACCTGCTGCCCGTTGTTTTGGGTAGCGGCGAAATAGCCCTTGAAGTAATAGACAATCTGCGCCAAAACCCGCGCCCAGTTAATCGAATTGACCGCGCCGATTTTGTAGCGCGACTTGAAAGCGGCGTCGTTGGAAACGGCTTTCACCACGTCCTGCGCGTCGTCGAACATGCCGGTGACGGCGATGTTGAAAATGTTGTCATCGGCGGGCGAAAGCCCCAGCGAGTACATCTGCGCGCGCTGGAATTCGCTCATCCGGCCATGCGGCGAAAGCATGAACACCTTGACCTGACGCTTGCCGCGCATCGCGTATTCGGCGGCAGACCCCGTATCGCCGGAAGTCGCGCCAAGAATGTTGATGGTCTCATTCCGCTTTGCCAGCACATATTCAAAAAGATTGCCGAGCAACTGCATCGCCATGTCCTTGAAGGCAAGCGTCGGGCCGTTGGAGAGTTCCAACAGGGCGAGCTTGCCCTTTTCCAGCCAGCAGAGCGGCGTAATCTCCGCCGCATTTTCCCCCCCGCGTGTAAAACCGTAGGTTTCGGCGGTGTAGGTTTGATCCAGCAACGCCTTCAAATCAGCGGCGGGAATATCGTCGATGTATTTCGAGAGAATCGCAAACGCGAGGTGGGCATAGGAAAGACCGCGCCAGGCGTCGAGTTCGGCGCGGCTCACCGTGGGGTAACGCTCAGGCAGGTACAAGCCGCCATCCGGCGCAAGACCGCCCAGAAGGATGTCGCAAAAGGGAAGCGCGGGCGATTGTCCGCGAGTGGAGATATAGCGCATGACGGCAACACCGGAAAAACGGAAAGTCCGTGATTTTACTCCGCGCGCGAGGATTTTGCCCGCTGAATCTTGTTCCCTGCTCGCGCCATTCACAACTGGTTTTTATTTCGGACACAGGATATATTGCGACACCGCCATACAGCCAACCCTCTAACCCGCACACCCATGAAAAAATCACCCGCCGCCATCACCTTCAAGGGCAGCACCGTCGCCGTCATCGTCATCAGCCTGCAAACGCTGACCGCTCAAACTCTGGCGGACACCGCGCAAGAACTCTTTGGCGAGAGCGATTTTTTCGACGGCGACGCCGGTGTGCTGGATTTGACGCCCATTCCCGAAGAAGCGCAGCGCGCGGCGGGTACGCCCGACTGGCTGGAAATCCGCGTCTGCTTTGCGCGGCATGGACTTAACATCGTCGGCTTACGCGGCGGCATCCCCGAAATCATGGCTTCCGCCCGTGTAGCGGGTCTGGCATGGTTCTCCGCCGATGAACGCCGCAGCAAGACGCAGGAAGCTGCCCCGCAACCCGCCGGGTCGCCGCAAGCAGAATCCGAAGTCACCCCTCCCATCGTCCCGCCCGAACAGCCTGAACGATTCCCCGCGTCGCCCTCGCGCCGTACCCTGCTCGTCGACCGCCCCCTGCGCTCCGGTCAGCAGCTTTACGCCCGCGACTGCGATTTGGTGATTACCGCCATTGTGAATCCCGGCGCCGAAGTCATCGCCGACGGCAACATCCACATCTACGCCCCCCTGCGCGGTCGTGCCTTGGCTGGCGCCAGCGGCGACCGGCAGACGCGCATCTTCGCCACCTGTTTTGAGGCGGAACTGGTCGCCATCGCGGGCGTGTATCGCACCTTCGAGGGCGGCGTGCCGCAGGATTTGGGCAAACGTCCGGTGCAAATCAGCGCCAGCGCGGACGACGACAAACTCCAACTCACGGCGCTGAAACTGGACTAAGCCGACAGCATTTCCCCGAAACAGGGGAAAAAACCCGTAAAATTCGCTTCTTCTTTCATTTCGGAGAATTTCCGTGACCCGCATCATTGTTGTAACTTCCGGCAAGGGCGGCGTGGGCAAAACGACCACCAGCGCCTGTTTCTCCTCCGGTCTTGCCCTGCGTGGCTTCAAAACCGCCGTCATCGACTTCGATGTGGGCTTACGCAATCTCGACCTCATCATGGGCTGCGAACGCCGCGTGGTGTATGACCTCGTAAATGTCATCAACGGCGAAGCGACCCTGAATCAGGCGCTCATCAAAGACAAGCATTGCGACAATGATAACCTCTACGTGCTGCCCGCCTCGCAAACCCGCGATAAAGACGCTCTCACCGAAGAAGGCGTGGAAAAAGTCATCAAGGAACTCGAACACATGGGCTTCGATTACATCGTCTGCGACTCCCCCGCCGGCATCGAACGCGGCGCGGTCATGGCGCTGACTTTCGCAGACGAAGCCCTCGTTGTGTCCAACCCGGAAGTTTCCTCCGTGCGCGATTCCGATCGCATCCTGGGTATCCTGCAATCCAAATCCCGTCGCGCCATTAACGGCGACGAGCCGGTCAAGGAACACCTGCTCATCACCCGCTACTCGCCCAAGCGCGTCGATGAAGGCGAAATGCTCTCCTACAAGGACATTCAGGAAATCCTGCGGATTCCCATCATCGGCGTCATCCCCGAATCCGAATCCGTGCTGCACGCCTCAAACCAGGGTACGCCCGCCATCCACCTGCCCGAATCCGACGTCGCGGAAGCCTACAAGGATGTCGTCGCCCGCTTCCTGGGCGAAGAGCAACCCCTGCGTTATGTCGATTACGAAAAGCCCGGCATTTTGAAGCGGCTGTTTGGGGGGAAATAAAGTGAACCTGTCCACACTACTTTCCCACTTCTTTGGCGAAAAAAAGGAGAGTTCCGCACAAATTGCCAAAAAACGTCTCCTTGGAATTGTCATCGCAAAAGATCACGATGATGATCCCACATCCACGCAACCCCCGTTCCTCGTGGAGATGCAGCGCGAATTACTCGCAGTGATCTCAAAATACTATGGCGTTAAGGTCAACCCTGATGACATCAAAATCCAGTTCGACAAGCAGGATAATCTTGATGTATTAGCAGTCAACATCGTTCTGCCGGAATATAAATAAATCTGCTGATCAAATGTTCCGATTCAGACGCCAGGTTTACTGCGACAACAACGCCACCACGCAAGTCAGCAAAACCGTCCGCAAACGGATGAGGGAGGTTCTGGCGCATTGTTATGCCAACCCTTCTTCCCCGTACAAAATGGCGCATCAGGCGGCAGGGATTTTGTCCGATGCGCGGGAGCGTCTGGCAAAAGCCATCAACGCGCCGCCACAAACCATTTTATTTACCTCCTGCGCCACGGAGTCCAACAATACGCTCCGCGCCATTGCGCCCTTATTGTCCGACAAGCGGCGGGCTGTTTTATATAACCCGCTGGAACATCCCGCCATGCTGGAAACCCTGTTTCATTTGCGGGAACAAGGGTTTTCCATGATTCCCCTCACGCCGGACAGGCTGGGGAGAATCCGCCCGGAAGAGGTAGGGCAAAGCTGGCGGGAAGATGTAGGTTTGCTCGTCTGCATGGCCGCCAATAACGAAACCGGCACGCTTTATGACATCAAGCGCATGGCAGGCATTGCCCGCGCGCATGGCGCTTTATTCTTTTGCGATATGGTGCAGGCGCTCGGGAAAATTCCCGTGGATGTGCAGGATTGCGGCGTCGATTACGCCTCTTTTTCCGCGCACAAGATTCACGGCCCAAAGGGCGTCGGGGCGCTTTATATCCGCGAGGGCGCGCCCTTTGCGCCTTTCATGCTCGGCGGGCATCAGGAAGAAGCGCGTCGGGCGGGCACCGAAGGTTTGCACAATATCGCCGGATTTGCCGCCGCCGCAGACGAAATCCCTCATTTGCTTTCTATGGCAGATGAATTGCGCCTCAAACGGGAGCGTTTTGTTGCCGCAATCCGGGAAATGTTTCCGGCTTGCGTCATCAATTCGCCAGCGGCGGACGAATGCCAGCCTGGAACTGTCAGTGTGACTTTTCCCGGAACGGCAAACGCTGTCGTCATGGGGCAGCTTGATTATTGCGGTGTATCCGTGGCTGCGGGTTCCGCCTGTAATACAGGGGAGGATGCGCCCTCGCACGTTCTGACCGCGATGGGACTCTCCAGGGAAGAGGCGCGCGCCACCTTGCGGATCAGCTTTCCACACGCGCTCTCCGACAAGGACTTGCGTTATGTCATCGCGGTATTCGGAGAAGTTCTTTCCGGCAAGGGAAGCCGGGTAACGGTATTGCAACCTTCGCAGTTGACCGAAGAAGTCCTTTTTGCGCCGGATATTTTCATTATTGATTTGCGACGGACGCCCAAATCGGAATATTTGCTCAAACCCTTGCCTGACAGCAAACAGTTTCCATTTTTCAGCATCGGCAAACATTTGCATGAAATCCCCAAAAATCGTCCCATTCTGGTGACATGCGAAACCGGGTACGATGCGCCTGTTGTCGCTTATTACCTGAAACGCAAAGGCTATACCCGCCTCACTTTTCTCATGTGGGGCATTCTTGGATGGAAACTGGCGCAGCCGCAGCTCTACGCCCGTTTTGCGCGACAGCATCCGGGTGTCGAGGACGATTCAACCCACACACAACCGGGAAAACTTTCATGAAAGAAATCCCCCTGATTCCGGTTTCTTGTCGCGTTCCGCAAAGCGGAGCCCCGTTGCGCGGGGAAACCAATCTCGGCAGCACGCGCGCCTGGTGCCCGCAATGTCAGGCCGTGGAACATGCCTTGTATTCGGCAACGGCGGAAGGCGTATTCATGGAGCGTATTTGCCCTGAACGCGGCGCGGTTCGCGCGCCCGTTTGCCGCACGAAGGAGTGGTTTCTGGAGCGTATGCGTCTGCCGCGCCGGATATGGCAAAACCCCCACGCTTGCCCCTCCGGGGTGGCGCTGCCCGGCGGCGGGGGGGAGAGCATCCGGGTTGTTCCCGCGCGCAAGGGCTGTCCTTTCGATTGCGGCCCGTGCGCCAATCATGCGGGTCAGTTGCGTTTGCCTATTTTCTCCATTACGAATAACTGCAATCTGAAATGTCCGATTTGTTTTACACATAACAGGCCGGACAGGATTTACAACAAATCGCTTGAAGAACTGGAGTCGCTGCTCGACTACATTGAGGCGGAACAAAAAAATCTCGACCTGCTCAATCTCACCGGCGGCGAACCTACGCTGCATCCACAGTTGCCGGAAATTCTTGAACGGTGCGCGAAACGCTCATTTCGCCGT
>JAITSU010000028.1 GCA_031287525.1 Zoogloeaceae bacterium
CCACGCTGGCAGCGGTGTTTGTGCGGCAATCTGCGCTCAAAGTCGGCGTACCGCCGACGTGCCTTTGTTGCCGTCGGCGTTCCCAGAAAGCTACTTCGGAGGTTTGTCAACAGTCTGAAAAGCGAGGTCATTATTTACAACAAGGCAGTGAAAATTCTACATGACCGGGATATACGCACTAGCCGGAACTGGTATAGAATGATGCCGATGCCTTATGAAATTCTACATCACCGGGGTTGCGTACCCATCCATCGTATTAGTCCTGGAGGAGGAAAATGATAAGCACACAAGCGTTAAGAAAACGATCTTGCTTTAACATGAAATTTTGTGGAGGAAATGAGCGTAGCGTTATCCACCACGATGTACGCGCTCATGCTGGTCAGGTGATGGTATGAGCGGTCTCATTTTACTTGCGATAATCGGACTGTTTGTGGCAGTCTTGAACTTTTTCAGAAAATGGTTGTTCCGTTTTTTCGATCATAGGCTGGATACCCATAAAATACGTTCCGTCGCCAATGTGATATTCTGGGTGCTTGCGTTTACGCTCCCCATTTCTGATGATATTATTGGCGGTTTTCAGTTCCGTGAACTTTGCAAAAATGGTTCTATGCTTAAAATAGATGCAGAAAAAATCAAAGGGAAAACAGTTAGGGTTGTTATTGATCCATCAAATGAATATGTTTCTGATACAATAACCCCGATTCGCTTTTCTCATTTCAGTTATCGAGATGTAGAAACGAATGAAGAATATGCCTCATTCAGTCGCTATTACGCTGAAGCTGGATGGCTTTTAAGGTCATATGGAATGCCAGGGTCAGAGCTTTTAACTGCCGCTTCGTCATGCTCTCCCCCAAGGTTTGGTGAGTTGCATAAGCAGTATGAGTTTTCACTAATTAATTAATTCACAGGAGAACCAACATGACAACGATTTCAGAGACATATATCAGTGCGTTACTGGCGGATGCCACTTATGCAATTGATGAAAAAGTTCATTAGCCGGAGACGATTTGAAAGATGAGCTTTCCAAGCGCATGACCGTCACCCAAGCCAGCGTTTTTGCTGACTGCATGATGGTCAGATTTTCTGTTTTTCCCGCATTTTTGAGGTCATTTCTGCCTCAAATACTCCGTTGGGACGCGCTGCGGGCAAACTTCGCCCGTCAAGGCATGATTTTCTTCCTCGCCAGATACGTTCCCTCTCACGCTGTCCCGTTACGCGGGTGTCAGTTCCAGTTTCACCTCGCCCGTTTCCGACACCGTAGCGCTTGCGTCTCCGTCGGTTTCCGTGGATAGCTCGGCGAGTTTCCGGTTGGCGTCGCGCAGGCGGTTGAGGATGCGGGCGATTAAGGCGTTTCGCATACGTTCCTGCAATTCGTCCGACGCCAGCGCCAGCGCGGGGCCGCTGATTTCCAGGAAGCGGCAGGGTTCCAGCGTGATGACTGTGGCGTGGCGTTTGTTGTTGTTGGGATGCAGATATGCCATTTCGCCGATGACTTCGCCTTCGCCGAGTTTGCAAAGCGCCTTGCCTTCCAGCGAGACTTCCACCTGCCCCGACACCAGAATGCCGAAACGCTTGTCTTCCTGCCCTTCTTTCATCAGGGCGACACGGGCGCCGACTTCGCGCCACACTGCCGAACGCAGGATTTCCCATAATTCGATGTTTTCAAATTCGAGGAAAAACTCAAGTTTTCTCAAGGCTTCAAAGCGGCGGGTATCCTGTACGGCGTACTCTTCGTTATCCCCCATGATCTTGAAGCGTACCGTGGATAAATCCTTGGCGAATTCCGCGCCGTTGCTGTATCGGTTGTACAGGTCTTTTTCCAGCGCCTTTTTGAGGATGGCGTCGAGCTTGACCGGCACGCCGGGATTCAGGCGCGAGGGGACGGGTGTGTCCATGTTCATGATTTTGTAGACCAGCGCCCCCTGACTCTTGGCGCGGAAGGGCAGGCGTCCGGTCAGCATCTGGAACAGCACCACGCCGAGCGAATAGAGGTCGGTCTTCTGGTTCAAGGGATACGCCTTGATTTGTTCCGGCGACATGTAGGCGGGCGAACCCACGCCCATCACGAAGGTGGAATCCCTGTCCATGTCCTTGTTGATGTTGATGGCAAGCCCGAAGTCGGCGATTTTGGGATTGCCGTCCTTGTCGACCAGAATGTTCGCCGGTTTGATGTCGCGGTGGATGACGCCCTGATGGTAGGCGTGGTCAAGCGCCATGCAGCATTTGAAGATGATGCCGATAACGCGGTGCAGGGGGCGCAGGTGGTCGATGCGGCAGAAATCTTCCAGCGACACGCCTTCCACATATTCCATGACGAGGTAAGCCCGCTCTTCCTCCACCACGGCGTCGTAGACCTGCACGATGTTGGGATGCACCAGACGTTCGGCAATTGCCCGTTCGGTGCGAAAGAGTTTTTGCATACGCCGGGAAACGACGGCGTTTTCCTGGTCGAAGCGCACCAGTTTCACGGCGACCTGCCGGTCGACGTCCGGGTCTTGACAGAGATAGACGACGGCGGTCGCGCCCTTGCCCAGTTCCTTGATGATGCGATATTTACCGATATTTTTCATAGTGACGATGGCCTGCGAATCTGGAAGCATGATACAGAATTCTACAAAAGGCTTGAAAAACCTTTTTCCGCCCCCATAACGGAAAAGTCAATCTGGAGAATCAAGCATGACCAAAAACCATCCCCATCAGCATGAACGCCAGCCTGCGGTGCAGACCGCCCCGACTCCCGCCACGCCGGAAGTCGCCGCAGAACCTGTCCCTGATTCAGTCGACGAATCTATCACTGAATCTACCGCCAGTGTTGCTGATCTACAAACGCAACTGATGGCTCTCGAACAAAAGCTCGCCGAAACGCAGGACAATTTTTTACGCGCCAGAGCCGAAACGGAAAACGTGCGCCGTCGCGCGCAGGAAGATATTGCCAAGGCGCACAAGTTCGGCATCGAAAAATTCGCGGGCGAACTGCTCGCCGTGAAAGACAGCCTGGAAGCGGCGCTCGCCAGCGACAAGCAGACGGCGGAAGACCTGCGGGGCGGCGTAGACCTCACCCTGAAGCAGCTTGTCGCCGCCTTTGAAAAATCCGCTCTCAAGGAAATCAATCCGGCGGGCGAAAAATTCGACCCGCATCTGCATCAGGCCATCCAGATGGTGCCTTCCGACCTGCCCGCCAATACGGTGGCAGAGGTGTTGCAAAAAGGCTACCTGATTGCCGAGCGCGTGCTGCGTCCGGCGATGGTGATGGTTTCACGCGGCGCGGATTAAACGCGCTCTTGAAACTTTGCGCTTCGTCCCTATTTTACAAACCAGACATTCGACCAACCTCCCGCGCCGTCATTCACCCCCCCGGACGGCGCCTGTTTTTTAAGGAAATTGAACATGGGCAAAATTATCGGTATCGACCTGGGCACGACCAATAGCTGCGTGTCCGTCATGGAAGGCGGCAGCGCCAAGGTCATTGAAAACTCGGAAGGCGCGCGCACCACGCCGTCCATCGTCGGTTACGCCGAAGACGGCGAAATTCTCTGCGGCGCGCCTGCCAAACGGCAAGCCGTCACCAATCCCAAGAACACCCTCTACGCGGTCAAGCGCCTGATTGGTCGTCGCTTTGAGGAAAAGGAAGTGCAAAAGGACATCGCTCTGATGCCCTACCGCATCGTCAAAGCCGACAACGGTGACGCCTGGGTGGAAGTGCGCGACAAGAAAATCGCCCCGCCGCAGGTTTCCGCCGAAGTGCTCCGCAAAATGAAAAAGACGGCCGAAGATTATCTTGGCGAGGAAGTCACCGAAGCCGTCATCACCGTACCCGCCTATTTCAACGACAGCCAGCGCCAGGCCACCAAGGACGCCGGTCGCATCGCCGGGCTGGAAGTCAAGCGCATCATCAATGAGCCCACCGCCGCCGCGCTCGCTTTCGGCATGGACAAGGCGGCGGGCAAGGACAAGAAAATCGCCGTCTACGACCTGGGCGGCGGCACCTTCGATATTTCCATCATCGAAATCGCCAATGTCGATGGCGAAAAGCAGTTTGAAGTGCTGTCCACCAACGGTGACACCTTCCTGGGCGGCGAAGACTTCGACCAACGCCTGATTGACTACATCATTGACGAATTCAAAAAGGAATCCGGCACCGACCTGAAAAAAGACGTGCTCGCCCTGCAACGCCTGAAAGAAGCCGCCGAAAAAGCCAAAATCGAGCTTTCTTCCAGTCAGCAAACCGAAATCAACCTGCCCTACATTACCGCCGACCAATCCGGCCCCAAACATTTGACGCAAAAAGTCACTCGCGCCAAGTTTGAGAGCCTGGTCGACGAACTCATCGCCCGCACCATCGCCCCTTGCCAAACCGCGCTGAAAGATGCCGGTTGCAAAATCGGCGACATCGACGACGTGATTCTGGTCGGTGGCATGAGCCGTATGCCCAAGGTGCAGGAACAGGTCAAAGCCTTCTTCGGCAAAGAGCCGCGCAAGGACGTGAATCCCGATGAAGCCGTCGCCGTCGGCGCGGCCATTCAGGGCGGCGTGCTGCAAGGCGAAGTCAAGGACGTACTGCTTCTGGATGTGACGCCGCTTTCGCTCGGCATCGAAACCATGGGCAGCGTGATGACCAAGCTCATCCAGAAAAACACCACCATTCCCACCAAGGCGAGTCAGGTGTTTTCCACCGCCGACGATAACCAGTCCGCCGTGACCATCCATGTGTTGCAAGGCGAACGCGAAATTGCCGCCGGCAACAAGAGCCTCGGTCAATTCAATCTCGAAGGCATCCCGCCCGCCCCGCGCGGCGTGCCGCAGATTGAAGTTACTTTCGACATCGACGCCAACGGCATCATGCACGTTTCCGCCAGGGACAAGGGAACCGGCAAGGAAAACAAAATCACCATCAAGGCGAACTCCGGTCTTTCCGAAGCCGAAATTCAGGCGATGGTGAAGGATGCCGAAGTGCACGCCGAAGACGACCGCAAAGCGCGTGAGCTGGCGGATACCAGAAACAGCGCCGACGGCATGGTGCACATGGTGAAAAAATCCCTGACCGAATACGGCGACAAACTCGACGCCGGCGAAAAGGAAGCCATCGAAACCGCCATCAAGAATGTCGAAGAAGCCATCCGCGACAACGACAAGGACGTGATCGCCGCCAAGACCGAAGCCCTCTCGCAAGCCGCGCAAAAGCTGGGTGAAAAAATGTATGCCCAACAGCAGGCTGAAGGCGCGACGAGCGGCGAATCGGGCGGCGAAGCCCCGAAGAAAGATGAAGGCGACGTGGTGGATGCCGAATTCACCGAAGTCAAAGATAAAAACTGAACTTCCCGCATCTGACGGCATCGAGGCGTTCCGCGCATGCGGATGGTCTTGATGCCTTTTTCCGTTTCTGCCATCGGTGGATCAAGCAATGTCGAAAAAAGATTTTTACGAAGTCCTGGGCGTCAATAGCGATGCCAGCGAAGACGAAATCAAGAAAGCCTACCGCAAGCTGGCGATGAAGTATCACCCGGACAGAAACCCGGACAGCGCTTCGGCGGAAGAAAAATTCAAGGAAGCCAAGGAAGCCTACGAAGTGCTTTCCGACGCGGGGAAACGCGCCGCCTACGACCAATATGGTCACGCGGGCGTCGACCCGCAAGCCGGCTTTGGCGGCGGCGGGCAGGGGTTTGGCAATTTCGCGGACGCTTTCGGCGGCATTTTCGACGAAATTTTTGGCAATCGCGGCGGCGGGCATGGCGGGGGGAACGGGCGCGGCAACGTCTATCGCGGCGCCGATTTGCGCTACAACCTCGAAATCACGCTGGAGCAGGCCGCCAAAGGCACTGAAACCAAGATTCGCATCCCGACAATGGAAGCCTGCGAAACCTGTCACGGCTCCGGCGCGAAACCCGGTTCACAACCCACCGCCTGTCCCACCTGCGGCGGCACGGGTCAAATCCGGCTGCAACAGGGCTTTTTCTCCATTCAGCAAACCTGCCACAAATGCCACGGCACAGGGCGTTTCATCTCCGACCCCTGCACCAGTTGCCACGGCGCGGGACGCCTGAAACAACACAAAACCCTCGCCGTCAAAATCCCCTCCGGCGTGGATGAAGGCGACCGTATACGGCTCTCTGGAGAAGGCGAACATGGCGTAAACGGCGGCCCGCCGGGCGATCTCTACGTACAGGTGCATCTGAAACCGCACCCGATGTTCGTCCGCGACCACAACGACCTGCACTGTGAAATGCCGATCTCATATACCGCCGCCGCCCTCGGCGGAGAAATCGAAATTCCCACCCTGGACGGCGCGGCCAGCCTGAAAATCCCCGCCGAAACCCAGAGCGGACGCATCTTCCGTTTGCGCGGCAAAGGCATCAAAGGCGTTCGCAGCCACACCACCGGCGACCTGCTCTGCCACGTTATCGTGGAAACGCCGGTACACCTCACCGAGCGGCAAAAAGAACTGTTGCAGGAACTGGAAGAAATTTCCAAAGGTCACGACGGACGCCACAATCCAAAGGCGAAATCGTGGATGGACAAGGTGAAGGACTTTTTTGCGGGTTGAACCGGAACGGAAACGGGAACGCGGGGGCGACGCGCCATCGTCCCCGTAACACCCGTGTTACCCGCGAACCCGTCGGCGTATCGCCCACACCGCCGCAACCCCGAAAGTCAGAAACGCCACCGCAGCCCAATTCGCCAGCGACAAGCCCAGAAATACCCATTCCTTGTCGCTGCATGTGCCGGTCGCCAGAAACAAATCGGACAGGACGGGCAGGTCGAATTCCAGCCATGTGCCGCCCAGCCAATCGACAAAGCGTTCAATTACGCCGGGATGACTGTAACTGCATTCGGACACAAGTCCCGGCACGGATTGCATCAAGGTCTGGTAGGATGCCACCCCCAGACCCGAAACGCAGATCAGCGCCAGAAACACGCCCATGCCGCGATACAGACGGTGTAGAAAGCGGGCGGGGGGCAGGGCGAACAGCAACGCGAAGGTGCCGAAGACCATGAACAGCAGGCGTTGGAAGATGCACAGCGGGCAGGGATTCAAATGTTCCCAATACTGAATCAGCAACCCCGTAATATCCAGCCCCCACGCCGCCAGCCCCAGCGACAAAAACCATTGTCGGGGCGTTAAAGCGCGCAGGACATGTAAAACCAAGCCTGCAATTCTGTTCGCGCCGCTTGTCGCGTTGTTCGCCATCGTTGAACTTTCCAGAAACCGAAAAGCCTGATTCTAGACCATCCAGCCCCCCGAAACGCAATGTCCGCACTCATTCGACGTATTCTTACCCTCGCCTGGCCGGTATTGGTGGCGCAACTGGCTTCCATCGGCATGATGGTTGCCGACACCCTGATTGTGGGGCGTTACTCCATCGAACATCTGGCGGCGGTGGCGGTCGGCGGCAGCATTTACATCACCTTGATGCTGGGCATGACCGGCGTCGTGCTGGCGCTGGGGCCGATCATCGGGCAGCACTACGGCGCGGGCAAGCATGACGCCATCGGCGAGGACATCCGCGAAGGCTTCTGGCTGGCGCTGATGCTCTCCCTTTTCGGCATGGCGTTGCTCGCCTTTCCGCATTTTCTGCTCACGCCCGCGCGCCTGAAACCGGAACTGGAAGCCATCGCCGCCTCCTACCTGCGTCTTCTGGCGCTGTCGCTGCCCGCCATTCTCGCCTATCGCGTGTTTCACGCCGCCGCCAATGCCCTGGGACACCCGCGCCCGCTGATGTACATCGCCATCGCGGAAACCTCGGCGCACGCGCTGCTGGCGTGGATTCTGGTGGGCGGGCATCTGGGCTTGCCCGCCTTGGGCGCGAACGGAGCGGCGATTTCGCAGATGTTGGTGAACTGGATGAGCCTCGTCGTCGCCTGCGTCTTCCTCGCCCGCCATCCCCGCTTCGCCCCCTTTCGGGTCTTTGCCCGTTTCACCCTGCCGCGCCTGCCGAGCCAGCGCGAATTGTGGCGTCTGGGGCTGCCGATGGGCTTTTCCTATCTGGTCGAAGTCAGCGCCTTCACCTTCATGGCGCTGTTCATTGCCCGCCTGGGCGCGGAAGTCGTGAGCGGCTACCGCATCGCCGCCAACATCTCCGCGCTTACCTACATGCTGCCGTTGTCGCTGGCGACAGCAACCGCCGCGCTGGTCGCGCAAGCCGCTGGCGCGCGCAACGAGGCGCTCGCCAGAGCCACCATTCGCGCCGGACAAATCACCGGCATTGCCATTGCCCTCATTGTCGCCCTGCTGCTCTACACCTTCTCCGACACCATCGCCGCCCTCTCCACGCCCGACCTGCGCGTTGCCACCATTGCGGCGGGCATGATGCTGTACATCGCCGCCTACCAGTTTTTCGACGCCATCCAGACCATCGCCGCCTTTGTGCTACGCGCCTACAAAATCAGCTTCATCCCCCTCTGCATCCATTTATGCTGCTTCTGGGGATTGGGGCTGGGTTTGGGCTACTGGCTCGCCTTCCACGCCCCCACGCCGCAAGGCGTGTCCGGCTTCTGGCAAGCCACTGTCCTCGCCACCCTCGCCGCCGCCGTGCTGCTGGGGGGATTGCTGGTGTTGGAATTGAAAAGGCGGAAACAGACTTGAACGCCCCACGCTTCTCTTGAATCGTCCCGCCGGCGGTGTTTACCCCGGCGTATCGGTTTCAGGTGGGGCAGCCCTGTCTGGGCATCAGGGCGCGGGCGGCGGCAGGGCAAAATACAGCATGGCATTCAGCCCGTCGTTGAACAACTGTTCCAGCGGCACGACAAGATAGTGGCTCATCATGCTGATGCTGATAAAGCCCAGCGACAGGGTAATGGGAAAGCCAATCGCCATCAGGTGCAATTGCGGCGCGACGCGATTCAGGATGCCGAGCGCGATATTGGTCATCATCATCACGACAACGACCGGCAGCGCCAGCAACAGCCCGACGGAAAAAATCCGCCCGCCCATTTTGGCGAGCAACTCCCAACTGGACGCCGTGAACGGCGCGTCGACGCTGACGGGGATGGCGACAAAGCTTTGCGCCAGCACGGCAAAATACATCAGATGCCCGTTCATCGACAAAAACAGCAAAGTGGCGAGGATGGTGAGGAAATTGGAGAGCACCGAGGTTTGCGAGGTGTTCTGCGGGTCGTAAAAATTGGCGAAGCCCAAGCCCATCTGAAAGGCGATAATCGCAGAACCAAAGTCGATGGCGCTGAAAATAATTCGCATGGAAAAGCCCATGCCGATACCAATCAACATCTGCTGCGCCAGTATCCACAAGCCGATGCCGGAATTCGGGCTGACGGCGGGCATCGGCGGCAGCATGGGCGCGATGGCGAGGGTAAGCGAGATGCCCAGTATCAGGCGCACGCGGCGGGGGATACCCGCGTTGCTGAAAAACGGCGCGCTCACTGCCATCGCCAGAATACGCACCAGCGGATATACGAAGCTGGCAATCCACACATCCATTTGCGCCGAGGTGAAGCTGATCACGATTCGCTCTTTGTTCTGACTGAATCAGCCGATGACGTTGGGAATGCTCTCGAACATGCGGCGCATGAAGCCGAGAATCACCCCCAACATCCAGGGGCCCGCCAGAATCAGCACCACGAACACGGTGACGAGTTTCGGGATAAAGGAAAGCGTCGCTTCATTGACCTGGGTCGCCGCCTGGAAAATGCTGACGATCAGACCGACGACCAGCGCCGACAGCAGCATCGGGCCTGCCAGCAAAAGGCAGGTTTCGATGGCCTGACGCCCGATTTCCATGACCATGCCGGAATTCATACGCCGAAACTCTTGACCAGTGAGCCAATCAATAACTGCCAACCGTCGACCAATACAAACAGCATAATCTTGAACGGGAGCGACACCATCACTGGCGACATCATCATCATCCCCATTGACATCAGCAGGCTCGCCACCACCATGTCAATCACCAGAAACGGAATGTACACCACGAAGCCAATCTGGAAGGCGGTTTTGAGTTCGCTGCACACATAAGCGGGAATCATGATTCGCATGGGCGTGTCCGCTGGCGTTTCAATGGATTCGATATTGGCGAGCCGCGCGAACATGGCGAGATCGGATTCGCGCGTCTGCTTCAGCATGAACCCCTTGACCGGCGCCGAAGCGCGGTCAGCGGCTTCCATGATGTTGATGGTGCCGTCCGAAAGCGGCAGATACGCCTCGTTATATACCCGGTCGAGCACCGGCGACATGATGAAAAAAGTCAAAAACAGCGCCAGCCCCACCAACACCTGCGTCGGCGGCGCCGTCTGTGTGCCGAGCGCGTGCCGCAGGAGCGAAAACACGATGATGATGCGGGTGAAACTGGTCATCATCAGCAAGGTCGCGGGAATGAACGAAAGCGCCGTCAGCGTGAGCAGCGTTTGAATGGTAAGCGTGTAAGTCGTGCTCCCGCCGGGACCGGGTGTGGACGTGAACGCCGGAATCCCCCCCGCCGCCTGCGCCAGCGCAAGGCCGGGCAGGCAGCACAAGGCGAAAACGAAGAACAGGCGAAGTGTACGCCGGGCGCGCCAGGGTGTTTTATCGGTCATGAGAACGCCTGGAGAATTTTTGCAAAATCTGCGCGAAAGACTGCGCCAACGGGGGCAACGGCACGGCGGGCGCGTTGGCGGAAGCGTCAGCGGCGGTTGCGTTTGCGTCGGATTTTTTCATCCGGTGCAAAGTACGAATCTGCCCCGGCACGACGCCCACCACCAACAAATCATCGCCCGCCTCCACCAGCACAATCCGCTCACGCGGCCCCAACGCCAGCCCTCCCAACAACTTCAACCGCCCTCCCTGCCCGAATGCCTTGCCCCCCAGAAACTTGCGCGCCACATAAGCCAGCACAACCAGCAAGCCGACAATAAACGCCAGCGCCAGCATAGCCTGAAAAAACCCCGCCGAAGAAACCCCCGGCTCTATCTTTGCCGCGTCCTTTGTCACTTCGGCGGCATGGAGTAACGGCGGGCAAAGCAGGAAGGAGAGAGCGGACAGAAGAATACGCATGGGCGGCAGGAGAGAAATGAAAAATTTGCTTATCTTAGCAGGTTCGGAAGCGGGGACGTAACAGACGCAACAAGCCATGACGCGGAAAATTCTGGTCAAGATGCTGCCCATACGTATTTTTTGGATTATTGCCGTATATAATAGGCTTTTGAAGTGTTTGCGCCTAATATAATGAGCAATATCGTCATTCCTTCACAAGTCGCCGCATCGCTTGCCCGGTTGGGGCAACGTATTCGGATTGCCAGACTTCGGCGTGGCTGGTCGGTGGTTGAGCTTGCCGAAAAAGCGGGGATTAACCGCAACACGTTAACCGCGCTGGAACAGGGAAAACCGGGCACAGCCGTTGGCGTGTGCTGTACCGTCTTGTGGGCGCTTGGTCTGGATTTTTCCCTGAACGCCGTTGCTGATCCCGATACCGACTTGCACGGCAAAGCGCTTGAAGCCTCACGACGCCCCAAACGCACGGGTAAGCGTCAAAAAATGGGGGGAGCGGGCAGCGTGGGCAATGGAACGGAAAATGATTATGACTTCTGAGCGCGAAGTCTACGTTTATATTCAGCTTCCCGGCACGCTGGAAACCGTGCCAGCGGCGCTGTTAAGGGTGCAAACCTTGCCCGATGGAACGCAAATCGGGCGCTTTCGTTATGGCAACCGCTATCTGGAACGACCAGAGGCGGTCGCGCTAGACCCGTTCAATCTGCCTTTGGCGAAACAGGTTTTCGAGTTCACCCGGCTTAAAGGAATCCCCGGCGCAGTGCGGGATGCCAGCCCGGATACCTGGGGACGGCGCGTTATTGAACACCAACTCGAACGCGGCGTCGCCGACCTGCATGAGATTGATTACCTGTTACACGGTCCGCAAGACGGGGCGGGTTATTTGAGCTTTGGTCTGACAGCGGAACCGCCAGCGCCCAAGCGCCAATACAATCGGATACGCCAACTCTCCGAACTCATCGCCGCAGCGGAAGCCATTGATGAAGGACGTCCCATTTCCATGCCCCTGCTTGACGCATTCGACCCCGGTACCAGCATGGGTGGCGCTCGACCCAAAGCCACGATTGAGGACGAAAACAGTCTTTGGCTGGGCAAATTCCCCGCAAAAAATGACCGCTGCAATCTGCAACGCATCGAATTCGCCACGCTGGATCTGGCGCGTCGTTGTGGGCTTTCCGTGACGGAAGCGCGTTTACAGGCTGTCGGCAAGCGCGATGTATTGATGCTCAAACGCTTTGACCGTGAGCGCGAACACACAAGCCAGGATTACCTGCGCTTTGGCTTGGTCAGCGGACTGACGGCGCTTGACTGTGGTGATAGCGCGATGGACAGGGAACGCTGGTCGTACCCCTTGCTCGCCGATAACCTGCGGCGCTGGTCTGAAAAACCGAGAGCCGATTGCGCGGAATTGTTTCGGCGCATGGTCTTCAATGCTGCCGTAACCAACAATGACGACCACCCGCGCAACCATGCCCTGCTGCGTCGACAAAAAGGATGGCGCTTGTCACCCGCCTACGATCTGGTTCCCGCGCCATTACTCAGTCTGGAACGGCGCGATCTGGCGATGAGCATAGGAGACTACGGTCGTACAGCCAGCCTCTATAACCTGCTCTCGGCGGCAGGGCGTTTCGGCTTGTCAATGGAAGAAGCGCAGGAAGAAATCAACAAAATGCTTGCCACCATCCGCCAATGGCGCGAAATTTTCTTCGCTTGTGGCGTATCCGTCAGGGATATTGACTACATCGCGCCTGCCTTCTTGCCGGAATGTTTTTTCCTTGAAGCGCCACGTAAACCCTATAACCGCCAGACCGTGTAGCCCGATGCCCGCACATCCCCGGTCGACCACGCGGATTTGACATCCACAAATACGCCGCCGGGGTTGAGTTTGCCGGTCAGTTCGGCGAGTGGCAGGTCGAGATAGTTTCGGTGCGATACGGCAACCACAAGGGCATCGGCTTGTGGCAGTTGTTCCCACGGGGTCAGCGTGATGCCGTATTCGTGCGCTGCTTCGGCGGCATCTGCCAGCGGGTCGTGTACGCTGACTTCGCAGCCGTATTCCTTGAGTTCGCGCACGATGTCCGCGACTTTGGAATTCCGCATGTCCGAGCAGTTTTCCTTGAAAGTGAGACCCAGCACGGTCACTTTTGCGCCCTTGACGTTGTGATCTCCTCTAATCAGTTGCTTGATGGTCTGCTGGGCAATGTAGTTCGCCATGCCGTCGTTGATGCGGCGCCCCGCCAGGATGACTTGCGGCTGGTAGCCGATCATTTCGGCTTTGTGGGTGAGGTAATAGGGATCGACGCCGATGCAGTGCCCGCCGACCAGACCGGGGCGAAAGGGCAGAAAATTCCACTTGGTGCCGGCGGCTTCGAGCACTTCCAAGGTGTCGATGCCGATTTTGTCGAAGATGATGGCGAGTTCGTTCATGAGCGCGATGTTCAGGTCGCGCTGGGTGTTTTCGATGACCTTGGAAGCTTCCGCGACCTTGATGGAACTGGCGCGGTGCACTCCGGCGGTAATAATCGACGTATATAAATCGTCCACGGCGTTAAGGGTTTCGGCATCGTCGCCGGAAACGACCTTGGTGATTTTGGTGATGGTGCGTTCCTTGTCGCCGGGATTGACGCGCTCCGGGGAGTAGCCGACGTGGAAATCCCGCTGCCATTTCAGACCGGAATGTTGTTCCAACAGAGGGATGCAGACTTCTTCCGTCGCGCCGGGGTAGACCGTGGATTCATAGACGATGGTCGCGCCTTTTTTCATGACCTTGCCGACCGTGGTGGAAGCGCCGATCAACGGAGAAAAATCGGGAATGTGGGCGGCGTCGACCGGGGTGGGGACGGCAACGATGATGAAATCGGCGGCGTTGATCGCTTGCGGGTTCGTCGTCAGTGTGAGTTGGGTCGCGGCGCGCAGGTTTTCCGTGCTGACTTCGCCGGTCGGGTCGATGTGGTTTTTGTAGCTGGCTACCTTGGCTTCGGAAAGGTCAAAGCCGATGGTGCGGTATTTTTTGCCGAATTCGGTCGCCAGCGGCAGACCGACATAGCCAAGCCCGACGACAGCGACGACGGTGTTTTCTGTGATGTTCATATCAAGCCTCTAAATTAACGCCAAGGGGGAACCGAAAAACCGGTAGAACCGGTGAACAATATCTTCATTCAATCTGCCATGAACAGGAGGAATAATCAGTATTCTTGAGTAATTCGTCGAGTTGGTCAAGGTCAATTTTGGGCAAAACACTATCCGGCATTCGGCTATCGGGTGAAAGGTTGAAAACCTTGAAATTTTCCTTGTCGATAATATTGTCTTTCATGATCTTAAAGCTCGGCAGGATAAATTTATCGAAGTCTTCGTCCAGAGTAGTGGGAAGCGCATTTTCCGGCTGCTCGTAAAAACGCCCCGTATCGGCATTCAAATCCATGCCGACGATAAAGACTCTGCAAAATCCGAGAAAATAGGCTAATTGTGTTGCGGCATAGGCGATAGTGCGCCCCACAAAGTAACCTCTTTGCATATTTCGGCTAAAGCCAATGCGATTGGTTTTTTGACTGAATAGGGAAAAGCGGGAGACGAAATCCGGGTCATTGCGAATAGACCAGGCAAAGCACCTGTCTGATAAATCTTTTTTGTCATGGCGGCGATTGACTCTCTCCAATAGATAAAGCTGCTTGTCTTGCAATACTTTTGGGTAAAACTCATGCAATACCTGAAAACACTTCAATTTCATGGCGATATGTTGTGCCTGTCTAACACCCAATGCGGCGAAATCCGGTCTTGATTTCACGAAATTTTCGTCATCACACAAATAGAACAAGGGAGAAACATTTTCATCCGCAAGGCGCTTTATGGAGCCATTCATGGCGATAAATGGTAAGCGGGTATACCGAGAGACCGGAAAAGAGGCGGTGGAACTGCCTGATGCCAGCAGAAATAAACTGCCAGAAGCAGTGTTTTTACAATCGCCGAAATTCTGCAAAGGAATTGACAGTGTACCTTCGCGCAGGCAGCGATAATTTTTTTTGTATTCAAGTGTCAGCATGGTTGTTCTTTGCAAAAACATTTACAGGTCAGAGGGGAATCGTTTTTTCAATTGCCATTGGCAATCAATGTTGCTTTTGTGGCGCGTATAAAAATGCGCGAGAAATAATGGTATCCAAAACGAAAAGACCTCAATGGCTGTTGGTTTTATCAACAGCAATCGTCCATTTGTCAATAAACACAATAAACCATACGACATCCAAATCAGTAAAAATGTACCGTTCGGGTGAAATATTGACCGTTTAAGCATAAAAAACAGCATGGTAAAAAATAAAATTGCGCCTGTAATTCCTCCAACTCTGAATGTTTCAAAAATAGAAGAATGGGCGTGGCTTACTGCATGGGTATCCGTTATAAAAATCCGTGCGTTATTTCCAAAGCCACGACCAATTATCCAATGGTCTTTGAATTGTTCAAATGCCTGACACCATATGTACAACCGATAGTCCGGCTGCTCAATTCTATCAGCAACGATACTCGCAGTATTTTCAAACAGCAAAGACGAAGTGATAAACAGGATACCAAAAAACAATAGTGTGAAATCGCTTCTGTTTCGTCTGAAGAATGTAATAATGAGCAGCATGACGCAGAGTGCCACAATTGGCCCTCTGCTTTTGGTAATAAACATTAATATACAGCATGAAATCATCAGGGTGATGAGCGCAATCTGGATGAGCCATTTTCTTCCAGGAAACAGCCACCATGCCGCGAGAACGGGCAGTCCTAATATGATTGCGGAATCAATCGGGTTGTCGTTTCCTAATCCGCCTGCGTTAAAAAATGCGAACCGATCGGCAGCAAATGTCGCAAAAGCAGTATCCGATAAAATAAGTATTGAGCCATAAAAACAAACAGCGAATCCGCCTATTGTCGCAACAAAATACGGTATAAATTCAGGGCGCAATCGACAAGAGCAGGCTTCAATAGACAGCATCAGAAAGAAAAGGCAAAAACCAAATTTTAGCGCTTCCTTGAATTCTCCTGACCCCCATAGCGCACTTGCTGAAAAATATCCTAAAAACAGCAATAATGAAATTATTGCCTTGGCATCTAATTGAATCAGTATGCGTGAACGAGCTGTTAGAAATAATGCTGGTAAAATAACCATTGCATAGAAAAATACCATATGTTTGCTGCTCTTCAGGAAAAAGAATCCTGTTAGATAAATCAGAAATCCAATTGTTGCCCATATCAGAGCGAGTGGCTGTAACCTGATCCAAAAAGACCGGGCATGTTCCAGCATTGTTTCTGAGTTTATATTCATAAAGTCATTTCTCCCTCAGGGCTTGGCGGCACTATTTGTGGCGCTCTTTCCATGGCAAATCCTTCTGCGCTGATTTGCCAATACGGTTCGCTAGCCAGCCTGTTGATGGCTTCTGTGTCTGTCTGCTCCTGAAGTTGCCAGTTTTTTTTCCAGCCAAGGAAGTGAAAATAGGGAAATTCGCGTGTGCCGTCCTTGTCATTCGTCAAACGTCCTTCGCGCCAGAACCAGCGATGCGGGAAATCTTTGCTGCCGTCAGTCCAGACTTTGCCGGCATTGGGCGTGCTGTAAGCCTCGCGGAAATCACTTCTCCGTCGCCAAGGATTGAACAAGCCGACAAAATTGAACAGTGGCTTGGGGAAATTTTTGCGCCAGAGAAAAATACGGGTGAACGCGCCTTCGTCCAGCGCCTGATGTTGCGGGTTGCTGAAACGTGTTTGCCAGTTGGGAATCCGTTTGAACGCTTCGCGCATGCGCGGGGTATTGCGAATCAGGGTGAGATGACCGGAAATTCGTCGGGCGTGATTGGAAATAAGGTCGTAGCGGGCGAGGCGTTCTGTGGTGAAGTATTCGCGCAACTGCCCGTAAATCAGGTCAATATCGCCGAAAGCCCAGAAGTCATAACCTTTCAGGCTGTCTTCGTGGATAACGCCGAAAGCGGGACGAATGTCGCAGAGTTTGTAGGGATTTTCCGGGTGGAAGTCTATGTTCAGGCGTTGCGCGACCAGCGCGCAATAATCGCCGTAGCGCATGGACTGAATACGCACGTTTTCCGGCAGATTTTCGGGAATGCCGCAATCGCTGAAAAACAGCCAGTCGATATCCGCATTATGCCGACAGCTTTCCAGAAACAAAGGCATCCAGAACGGCCATTGCCCGAAGTAAGGCATCAGGAAGCAGATACGGGGGGGTTGTGGCGACACGGGATTTTTGTTCGTCATTCTGTCATTTATTTCGCGGCGACATCAATGTGTTTTTGCGTATCAGATGCAACAGGCATCCGATCAGCGGCAGTTTTGAGCGTGGCGGGAATGGTGGCGATCAGTCGGGTATCCATGTGCATTTTTCGCAGACAGTCCGCGAGATAAGCCGGATTGGAAATCAGGTCGACGGACTGCTGGAATGCCTGTGTCAATTGTTTGCCATAAGCGCGACAGGCTTTATTCCATGCTTCTTTCGGGATGTCGCCCCAGCTTTGTATCATCATGGACAAATCAATGATGTCGCGGCTCATGGCGCTGCGGTCAAGCCCCCTGTCGGCATTGGCGAGGAGTTTTTGAGCGTACAGGTCGAGGCGCGACAATACGGGCACATTGAGAGCGGGGTCAAGCGCGCCCTGAATGGAAACCCGTCCTTCCCTGATGAGTTCGACTTTTACTGGTATTTCTTCAATTTCAAGAACCGTGTAGATTTTGTACTGGTCGGTGCGGACTTCCCGCAGATGTTTGAGCGGCGTTTTCAGAAGCCCCCCAAGGTTATTGGAAACAGCGTTTCGCAGAATCCGGTAGCCGTCATTTGAGGCGCATAGAAAGTCGATGTCTACCGATTCCCGATACTCATCCAGCGCCAGCGTAATCGCCGTGCCGCCGCCAAAGTAGCATTCTGCCGCTTGTAGTAAATCCGCATCGAAAGCATGGAGAATTTTGGCGATACGCTGATGATGGAGACGCCTAAACATTCAAGACTCCATTGCCATATTGCTGTACCAGTCGATCAATCAGTTGTTGCTCTTGCAGGTTCAGGGTTTCCGTATCCACATACCGCCAGTTGCGCTCGTAGAGCGCCAAGGCTTCGTCTTCTTCGACGAAATCATCGTGGCGATTCCAGGCGATGAGCTTTAACTGGGGAAAGTCGGCAAGGCAAAGCTGCATGGTCTACATCATGTTGCGGAGTCATAATCCATCATTGTACACCGTCGGGATGACGCCGTGTTTACACGGTTGCCGCTGCTCGCCCCCCCCGGCAATCCGCAGGGGAAAAGCGACGTTTTCCGCCACGGCGCGGGAAGAGCGCCGATTGAAATGCTGGAAAATCATGCCGACTTTTTGGCGCAATGCCCGGAATCCGGGCGTTCCAGCCGGTTCGCCCGCCGAATCAAGGTGTGCCATCTTCATTCAACCGTTTCCAGTTTCTCGCTCGCAAAAATCGCGGCGGGGGAGATGACGGTTTCGTTCATCGGAATGTGTTGCCCATAGCGTTCGCGCAATTTTGCCTTGACCGCCGCGTGTGAGAGGTCGAACGTTCCCAGTTTTTGCAGTTTGCCCACTTCGATCCCCGCGCCACGCTGGTAGATTTTCCAGACCAGTTCCGAGCAATAGAGTTTTTCATCGCTCCACTCGAACGCCAAATCGTAGGCTTTGCCCGCGAAGCGCCCACTCTCCCTTTTCATGCGGGCGAGCGTTTCCGCTGTCAGCGCGGCATCGGCGTTTTTCAGGCGTTTGATGACGTAATGCCCCGCTTCGCCGCGTTCAATCCATTCCTGTAACGGCGTCACCTGCACGCGCCGCGCGGCTTCGTGGACGTACCACTTGCCGTTTTGGGCAAACAGGATGCCGACGTGCGAATACTTTGATTTCGTCGCCAACTGTATCGCCTGGCTCTGCGATGAGCGCGAAGTCTGAAAAATGATGTCGCCTTCTCGCGGTTGCGGGGGTGCCGCGCCGCTGGAATGGCACGTCGTCGACAACAGCGCCGCGATGAAAATCAGGAGGATACCGCGCATGATCGCCTCTTTCGCATGGATGGAAGAGCAGGATGGTAATCCAGACAAGGGCATTTCCGGCACATTCCGTCACGTCGTTGCTCTCGCGTTTTCCACAAATAACCCCATAAAAACACACATCGCCGCAACTAAGTTCATTTAATTTATAAAAAAGATGCGCTACCTGTTTAATTTCTTTGATTTTTTCCTATAATGGCGGCACT
Organism: Zoogloeaceae bacterium; assembly: GCA_031287525.1. GTDB lineage: Bacteria > Pseudomonadota > Gammaproteobacteria > Burkholderiales > Rhodocyclaceae > Azovibrio. Next base: position 19,200 of record JAITSU010000028.1, read on the forward strand.
TCATTGGTGGCGATGTCATGGCTGAAGGCAGCGATCTCGAAAAAACAGAACAACCTACGGGCCGACGGATCAGTCAGGCGCGGGAGGAAGGTCAGGTTCCCCATTCGCGGGAACTGGGCAGTTTTCTCTTGCTCATGGTCGCGGCGACGGCGTTCTGGCTTCTGGGTGACTGGTTCGCCGAACGCTTCATGAACATCATGCGGAAGGGTTTGACCATTGACCCGGTGGTGATTCGTGAGCCGCTTCTGGGCGTGGCGCGGCTGGGGGATTTGGGTTCTGACGCGTTCATCAGTTTTGCCCCGTTGGTGCTGGCGCTGGTGATCGCCGCGCTGATTCCGCCGTTTGTAATGAATGCCTGGGTGTTTTCGACCAAGGCGCTGATGCCCAATTTCGGGCGCATGAATCCCATTGCCGGCATTGGTCGCATGTTCTCGTGGAACAGCCTGATGGAACTCGCCAAGGCCGCGCTGAAAGCCACCCTGATTGGCGGCGTGGCGGTGCTGATGATTTCGCGTGAATGGCCGGATATTTTCGGGCTGCTGGCGCAACCGCTGGACGCGGGGCTGGCGCAAGCCGGGCGTTTGCTGACCTTTACCTTTTTGATGCTGGTGGCGACCATCATTATTATTGTCGCCGCCGATGTGCCGTTCCAGATTTGGCAGTACTACCACAAGATGCGGATGACCAAGGAAGAGGTCAAGCAGGAAAGCAAGGAAACGGATGGCAACCCGATGGTCAAGGGGCGCATCCGCAGCCTGCAACGCGAAGCGGCGCGTCGGCGCATGATGTCGGCAGTGCCGCAGGCGGATGTGATTGTGACCAACCCCACCCATTACGCGGTGGCTTTGTCCTATAAGGAAGGCATGAATGCGCCCAGGGTGCTGGCAAAGGGGATGGGCGTGATTGCCCAGAAAATCAAGGCAATTGGCGCGGAGCATGGCGTGCCGCTGCTGGAAGCGCCGCCGCTGGCGCGCGCGCTGTTCAAACACACGGAAATCGACGAAATGATTCCCGGCGCGCTGTATGCCGCTGTTGCTGAAGTGCTGGCTTACGTCTATCAACTGAACCAGTGGAAAAAGCAGGGCGGTCGCTATCCCACGCCGCCCTCAAAAGTGGAAGTGCCGCCTGAACTGGCTGTTCCCGAACTTGTACCGGAGGCTGCCTGATGGCGAGCGCGAGCCTGACCCTGCAAGACGTTTTTACGCGGTTGAACCCCTCTCAACTGGGCGCGCCCATTCTCATCGTCATGATTCTGGCGATGATGGTGTTGCCGCTGCCCGCCTTCGCGCTGGACGTGTTCTTCACTTTCAATATCGCCCTGTCGGTGTTGATTCTGCTGGTCGCCGTGCAGGTCAAAAAGACGCTGGAATTCTCGGTCTTCCCTACCGTGCTGCTGGTCACGACCCTTCTGCGGCTCTCCTTGAACGTAGCTTCAACAAGGGTGGTGATGCTGGAAGGGCATACGGGCGAGGCGGCGGCGGGCAAGGTGATCGAAGCCTTCGGACAATTTCTGGTCGGCGGCAATTACACGGTGGGCATCATCGTGTTTTTGATTCTGGTCATCATCAATTTCATGGTCATCACCAAGGGCGCGGGTCGGGTGGCGGAAGTGTCCGCCCGTTTCACGCTGGACGCCATGCCCGGCAAACAGATGGCGATTGACGCCGACTTGAATTCCGGTCTGATTGGCGAAGACGAAGCCCGCGCGCGGCGTTCCGAAATCGCGCAGGAAGCCGAATTCTTCGGTTCGATGGACGGCGCTTCCAAATTTGTGCGCGGCGACGCCATTGCCGGCATCATCATCACCCTCATCAACGTGGTCGGCGGGCTGATTATCGGCGTGGTGCAACACGATCTGGCGCTGGCGGACGCCGCCCGCATCTACACCCTGCTCGCCATCGGTGATGGTCTGGTGGCGCAGATTCCCTCGCTGGTCATCTCCATCGCCGCCGGCATGGTCGTCACCCGCGTATCCGACGAAAAAGAAGTCAGTCTGCAATTCGCCACGCAGGTGTTCCGCAATCATCAGGTAGTGTTCATTACGGCGGGCATTCTGGGCGGCATGGGCATCATCCCCGGTATGCCCAATCTGGTGTTCCTGATGCTGGCGGGCGGTCTTGGTTCTTTGGGCTGGAAGATGAGGAAGCAGGCGGAGCGCGCCAGACTGAGTTCCGAACCCGTCAAAGCCGCGCCCGCGCCGGTCACGGACGCGCAGGAAGCTTCCTGGGCGGATGTCGCGCCGCTGGATGTGCTGGGGCTGGAAGTCGGCTATCGCCTGATTCCGCTGGTCGACAAGACCCAGGATGGCGAATTGCTGCGCCGCATTCGCGGCATCCGCAAGAAATTCGCGCAGGAAGTGGGTTTCCTCGTTTCGCCTGTGCATATCCGCGACAATCTGGAACTGAAACCCAACGCCTACCGCATTCTCCTGAAAGGCGTGGAAGTCGGGCAGGGCGAAGCCTTCCCCGGACAATTCCTCGCCATCAATCCCGGTCGCGTGGCGGGGACATTGCCCGGCGCTGTGACCAAAGACCCGGCGTTTGGTCTTGACGCCATCTGGGTTGAATCCCGTTTGCGCGATCAGGCGCAAGCCTATGGTTATACCGTGGTCGACGCGTCCACCGTGGTGGCGACGCACCTGAACAACCTGCTCCTGAACAACGCCGCCGCCTTGCTCGGTCGTCAGGAAGTGCAACAACTGCTCGACCATCTCGGCAAGGAAATGCCCAAACTGGTGGAAGACCTCGTGCCCAAGACCCTGCCGCTCGGCACGCTGCAAAAAGTGCTGCAAAACCTCCTGGACGAAGGGGTGCATATCCGCGACATGCGGACGATCATCGAAATTCTTGCCGACCACGCGCCGCGCGCGCAGAACGCCGACGACCTCACCACGCTGGTGCGCGTGGCGTTGGGTCGCGCCATCGTGCAAGACCTGTATCCCACCGGCAACGAAATGCAGGTCATGACCCTCGACCCGCAACTCGAACGCCTGCTCCTGCAAACCGTTAATGGCTCCGCTGGCGCTTCCGCGCTCGAACCGGGGCTTGCCGACGGCTTGCTGAAAGAAGCGGCGGCAGCCACAGCGCGTCAGGAAGAACTGGGGATGCCCGCCGTGTTGCTTGTCCCCGGCGCCATCCGCCTGCTGCTCTCCCGCTTCCTGCGGCGCAACATCCCGCAACTGAAAATCATCGCCCACGGCGAAGTTCCCGAAACCAAGCTCCTTAAAGTGACCTCTATTATTGGAGGCAGGTCATGAACGTCAGAAAATTTGTCGCCGCCAACGCGCCCGAAGCCTTGCGTAAAATCAAGGAAACCCTGGGGCCGGACGCCGTAATCCTTTCCAACCGCAGCGTCGCTGGCGGTGTCGAAATCATGGCTGTCGCCCACCGCGACCTGTCCATGATTGTGCCGCCGGTAGAAGAGCGACCACGGCAACAGACGCCACCGCCCTCGCGCTTCGCCGCGCCGGTGTCGCCCGCCGCCTTTGTGGATGACAGCGACGAGAATTATCACGTCAGTCTGTCTTCGCGCCGCGCAACGCCGGTCGATGACATCGCCGCCGCTGCCCATGCCATGCGCGCGCCGCTGCTGCGACAAGCCGCCGCCCAATCCGACGCGCAGATTCAGGCGCGGATGCGGTCGCATCCCACGCAACCCGCTGCCCGCCAACCCGCGCCGCAGACCCGCGCCACCAGCCGCGCCGCCGCTGTCGTCAATGCCGGAATCCCCAAGCCCGATTCCCTGCGGACAACACGCGCCAACGACGCCCTGAATCCATCGGTCGAACGCGCGCAGGCGACCGTCCAACAGGATGCCGAAGTCATCCCGGCGGAAGTGCTGGATGAAATCCGTTCCCTGCGGAAAATTGTCGAACAACATCTGGCGGGCTTCGCCTGGGGCGAAACCGCCCGTACCAATCCCGTCAAAACCGAAGTGCTGCGGCGGATGCTGGAAGCCGGGTTTTCGCCGCAATTCGCCCGCGAACTCTTGAATGACTTGCCCGCCAAAATGAATGTCAAAGAGGCGATGGCGTGGAGTCAGGGCATTGCCGACATGAGCCTGTTTACCGCTGGCGAGGACATCGTTGACCAGGGCGGCGTTTATGCCCTCATGGGGCCGACCGGCGTCGGCAAGACCACCACCACCGCCAAACTCGCCGCCCGCTGCGTGTTGAAACACGGCGCCAGCAAGGTCGCGCTGGTGACGACCGACAGCTACCGGATTGGCGCTTACGAACAACTGCGGATTTATGGTCGCATTCTGGGCGTGACGGTCTATCTCGCCAAAGACGCGGAAGAACTGCGCCAAACCCTGCTCGAACTCTCCAACAAGCACATGGTGCTGATCGACACGATGGGCATGAGCCAGAAAGACAAACTGGTGGCGGAACTGAACGCCATGCTGTCGGAAAGCGCCGTGCGTCGCCTGTTGCTGCTTTCCTCAACCGCGCGTGGCGACACGCTGGACGACGTGGTGCGCGCCTATCGCGGCAGCGATTTGACAGGTTGCGTGCTCACCAAGGTCGACGAAGCCGTCAGCCTCGCGCCCGCGCTCGACGTTATCATGCGCCACGGTCTTAAATTGCACTACGTTTCCAACGGTCAGCGCGTGCCGGAAGACCTGCATCTGCCCAATCGTACCTACCTGCTGCACCGCGCCTTCAAGGAAGCGCAGGAAGCCACACATCGTTACACCGGCCTGGAGCCGGGGCTGATGATGGCAAACGCCGGGTTGATGGCTTCTGGAGCCGGGCGTGGCTGATTTTCGCCTCGACCAGGCGGCGGGGTTGAGACGTTTGTTCGATAGCCGCCGCCTGCGGATCGTCACCTTCGCGTCCGGCACGCCCGGCGTGGGCAAGACCACGCTGGTCGCCAATGTCGCTGTCGCGCTGGCGCGGCAAGGTCTGGAAGTGCTGGTGGTGGACGAAAACGGCGGCGCGCGACACATGGGCGCGTTTTTCGGCATCGCCCCAAGCGGCGATTTGTTGCAAGTTGTGAACCGCAAACTGAATCTGGAAGATGTATTGTTCAGCCCCGCGCCGGGCGTACAAGTCCTGCCCGCCGGACGCGCCGCCCGCCAACTGACCTGTCTCAACAACGCGCAACAACAGGCGATGCTGGACGGCATCAACGGTCTTACGCGCCCTGTGGATGTTATTTTGGTGGATAGTTCCCCTGACCACGCGCACGGGTTTTCCCCTTGGGGGCTGGCAGCGGGCGAAGCCGTGATGGTCGTTTCCGGCGCTGGCGCGTCCATTACCGACGCCTACGCGCTGATTAAAAAAGTCAGCCTCGCCTTGCACCGGCGACATTTCCGCATTCTGGCAAACCGCGTCAAAAGCCCTGATGACGGACAGGTGATTTTCAAAAACCTGAAACAGGTCGCCGCCGAACGCGGCGTTGCCCACCTCGAATACGGCGGCGCAATCCCGCTCGACAACAGCCTGAAACAACTGGGACAACTCTGCCAACCCATCGTCGAAGCCCTGCCCGAAACCCCCGCCGCCCTTGCGCTACGAACTTTCGCCAACCACATGCTGACCTGGACAGCCGCCGAATACGAACATGGCGGCGTGGAACAGTTTATTGAGCAGTTATTGCATTCGGAACAGGGGAGAGAATATCGGGCGGGGATGAAAGTGGCGGGAGCATCCTGCTCCCGTTCGTGAACGGCCTGCGAGAGCAGGATGCTCCCGCCACTATTAGCTTTCTGGGAACGCCGACGTCCACGTCGGCACGTCGGCGGTACGCCGACTTTGAGCGCAGATTGCCGCGCAAACACCGCTGCCAGCGTGGACGCTGGCGTTCCCAGGAAAACCTTCACTCAAAAAAACGCTCTGTGCAACTTTGTCAGCAGTCTGTGCGGGAGCAGGATGCTCCCGCCACTTTTACAAATCACGCCTTACTGACCGCTCATCCTCTTGTCAAAGAGGCTGCTACCGTTCGTCGCCAAAATCATACCGCTCATCATAAACACTTGCCTCAGACATAGCTTTTGCGCATAATCCGTGCAGTACAGAGGAATGCAGACAGTTGACATAAGAATATCAGCAGTTGACGGGCATAACCCGTCTGGAAATGGGTTTGTCGCCCCGTCACCCGAAACAGAACTTAACCGGCAAGCAGATCGAAATGCCCCAAACGCTTTCACAAACATCGCGGAACGTCATTGATACACGCCAAATCCGGCGTGTTTTTGTCCTGCGCGAAGCGCGGGGAAAGTCTGATTTTATTGTAAAAAACCTTGTAAAATCAAATAGTTGCCTGTATAATACGGCTACAGGCTACAGGCTACAGGCTACAGGCTACAGCAACAAGCACACGGGCTAAGTTTAGCCTTCGTTTTTGCGCGGCTTCGCGCGTCTTCTGTCGTATTTCTTCCCTATCGTTTTTTTGACGCAGCGTCCTTTTTGGGTCGCTGCGTTTTTTGTCGTTCACATCTGTCTCGCAGAAAGACAGGTTTGTCTGTTCCCTCATCACCAAAATTGGAGTTCTGAAATGAAAACTTTGACGCACAACAACGGCAGCAGCGGGCGCAAGGCGCTCTTTTGGGGCGGGATTTCCTTACTGACGCTTATTTCCCCGGTGGCGGAGGCGCAGTTCAACATTTCTCAGATGCCGTTGAACGTTGGCATCACGGCGGATGCGAATCTGCTCTACATTCATGATGATTCCGGGTCGATGTACTGGTCGTTCATGCCAGATGGTCCTGATTCTTCTGATGTTACGCGGCTAACACTTGGAAATTACACAAGATCAGATATAAACAGGATTTATTACAATCCGGACATAACTTACGTTGCGCCCCCCGCGCCGCCGGGTACCTCCATTCCTGGAGCCAATCCTCCCGGCACACTGGGTAATGCCAGCTTCAACGAAGCATGGTACGACGGCTATGATATAAATGGTCGAGGTGTCGTAGGGAGCGCAGCAGCCGAATACTGTTCTAGAGGAGTTAGCAACAATAACAAAGTATGGAATCGGGTCAATCTGAACTCAAATTACAGACCTACCATGGGGCGCGGCTGTTATTCTCCCCAACGTGTGAGCGATGGTTATGAATACCTGACAGGTACTACGCCTAACACTAGCGCAGCCTTCTATTATGTTGGTGGTACCAGGCACACAATCACCAACGCTTCTCCTGAACATATTAAGCAGAACTTTGCCAATTGGTATTCCTATTATCGTACCCGGAACTATGCCGCCAGAGCCGGGGTTGCTCGTGCGATTGTCCAGTTGGGGAACAACATACGAGTGGGTTGGGGCAGAATCTACAAGGGGGACGCTCAAAATGTGGATGGCAAGAGCGTTAGCAGGATTGTGCAAGGTGTACGACCTTTTGACGATATACAAAGAAAAGAATTTCTAAACTGGTTGTATAAGGTGGAAGCGGTAGGTGCCACACCACTCAGGGCAGCACTGGATGCCGCCGGGCAATATTATGATCGCTCTACCGGAAGTCATGCCGGTCCTTGGGCGGACAATCCGGCAACTGGCACAGGAACAGATACCGCTGTCTGTCGTAAAAGCTTTACCATATTGATGACAGATGGTTACTGGAATGATGCTGGCGCCACGGGTACTGCAAGTTCCAACACGGATGGAGCGACGCCTTCTGACCAATTCACCACGCCCAAAAAACCGGATGGCACGCAAGAAACCTGGACGAAGCTCCCTTTTGGCGATGGTTATTCCGGGACTTTGGCGGATGTTGCATGGCATTACTGGTCAAGAGACTTGTATGGCGGCAATGCCAATAACAAAGTACCCGGCAACACGAATGACCCGGCATGGTGGCAGCATATGACCACGTTTACGATCGGGCTAGGGGTCGCAGGCACAGTAGACAAAACCACAGCCTTTACAAGAGCGCGCGCGACACCAACTACCCTGTCGGGAACCGCCACAGCTTGGCCCAATGGCGCTAGCAACCAGATTGATGACCTGCTCCATGCGGGAGTTAACGGTCACGGTGACTTTTTCTCGGCAGACAATCCTGATGAATTCGTCAGGGGCATGGAGTCCATAATCGCCGACATCGCAACTTCCGCCGCTTCAACCTCCGGGCTGGCAAGAAGCAAAAACAGCGAAAAGAACAAGGACAAGGTGACGGGCGACACCTTGGTCTACGATGTGCAAAACGAGGGCTGGTTCGGGAAAGTCTCTGCCTACGGCGTGTGCGCCAGCGCGACGGCACCCGGTTGTACCGCGAAGGACAAAATCAAAACCACCGCGACTTGGGAAGCCTCCACGAAGATTGTCGACCATACCGTTCGCAACATTTTGAGCGCGAAATGGAATGCGGACACGTTTGCTGCTGCCACGGACACAATAATCGGTACTGGCATAACATTCAAATGGGCTTCGCTGGACGGTACGCAGCAGGCTCAATTGAAACCCCCCGCATCCATGAGCGGGAAGCCGCAACTGAATGACAGCGAGAGGATACTCGACTATGTGCGCGGCGATACGTCAAGGGAAACCGGCGCCAATGCCTATCGCAATCGCGGCGGTCACAAACTGGGCGACATCTATTCTGACCCGCTCTATTACGGCCCCAGCGCCTCTCAGGGCTACGATAGGGCAAGCAGTTTAATCGAGGCGGAACAGAAGGCTTATACCAACTGGAAAGAAAGCATGGCTTACCTTGCGGACACCGGCACACTCTATGTCGGCGCTAACGACGGCATGTTGCACGCCTTTAACGCGCAAACGGGGCAGGAAAAGGCCGCCTATGTGCCGGCTTCGGTCATCGACAAGTTGTGGAAACTGGCAGACCCCGATTACGGACACGAGTTTTATGCCGATACCACCCCCAATGTGCAGGAAGCCCAGCTTGGCAACGACAAAGACTGGAGCAATGTGCTGGTGGGTACGGCAGGCGCGGGCGGACGTTCTTATTTCGCCATCAATGTGACCACGCCGACCGTTGCGGGGCTGACTGCGGGCAAGGTGCTTTGGGAATTCGCCGACCCTGATTTGGGCTATAACCCAACGGGCAAGGCCTCCATTGCGCGTCTGAAAGACGGTACCTGGGTGGCGATTTTCGGTAACGGCTATAACAGCAACGACTACAAGGCGTTCCTGTATGTGGTCAATCTCTCTAATGGCGAGCTTTTGAAGAAAATTCCCGCTGGCGCTGACGGTAGCAGCGGTACGCCCAATGGCTTGAGCGCGCCCACCGTCATTGACAGCGTTCCCTCTGCGGTTGCCGGAACTGATGACCAGGATGGCGCAGTGGATACGGTCTATGCCGGTGATGTGCGTGGCAACCTGTGGAGCTTTGACCTGAGCGGCGCTACCGCCGACTGGCGCGCCAGAAAACTTCTGGTGGCAGAAGATTCTGCGGGTACCGCGCAGCCCATTACCGCGCCGCCGCTGCTCGTGCGGAAACGCGACACTGTGCCGGGCATCATGGTGTACGTGGGGACGGGCAAGTTTTTTGAAAACAGCGATGTGAACGACAGCCACACACAGAGCATCTATGGTGTGCTGGATACAGGCAGTGGCGACACCTACTCGCGGAGCAGCGGGCTGGTAGAGCAAACCATTGTTCCGGGGGGAGTGGAATTTATCGCGGGCGCGGATCGTGATGTCGCCACCACCTCTGGCAACGTTGTGAATTACGCGACGGGTGATCGGGGTTTCTTTCTTGATTTGCCCATCTCCAAAGAGCGTGTTCTGGTACAGGCGATGTATCTGGGTCGCTCAAAGACGAGCGGCTCGATTCTGGTTGCCACGCGGGTGCCAACGAACGACGCTTGCTCGGCAGGAACCGAAGGATACTGGACGGAACTGGACGCCTTGTCGGGCAAGAAGCCGCTGCAAGGAATGCTGTTCGCTGGCGCGAACCGCGTCAAAATCGGCATTGGCGTTACCCCGATTCACATCGGCGGACGCGCGGATACCGAAAAATTCGGTGGCGGTTCCGGCGGCATGGGCGGCAGCGGTTGTATCGGCGAGAACTGCACCGCGTCAGAGGTCATCTGCGGCGGTGAAATAGCGGGCAGCCTGGACGAATCCCTGAAACTCAGAAAAGCCTGCGGCGGCATTGGACGCATTTCATGGCGGCAACTCCGCTGAAAAAGCAAAAGGGCGGCATGAGCCGCCCTTGTTTCAGGCTGCTGACAAAGTTGCACAGAGCGTTTTTTTGAGTGAAGGTTTTCCTGGGAACGCCAGCGTCCACGCTGGCAGCGATGTTTGTGCGGCAATCTGCGCTCAAAGTCGGCGTACCGCCGACGTGCCTTTGTTGCCGTCGGCGTTCCCAGAAAACTACTTCGGAGGTTTGTCAACAGTCTGGCGGGAGCAGGATGCTCCCGCCACTCTGTCATTTCAATGGCATTCACGCGATTGCCTTGAACGGTCAATCCAGCCCCGGCTTGCCCCGGAAATTCTCAGGTATAATCCAGCCTCGCCACCCACGGCGTGAAGCCCTTTTTTCAGGTTGGCGACCTTTTTTGCTGTCCGCTTTTTCCATGTCCAAATCCAGAACCGCCCCCGCCCCAGACCTGACCAGCGTCCCCACGACGCCCGAAGTCATCCCTGCTGACCTGAAATTCGAGACGGCGCTTGCCGAGCTGGAAAAGCTGGTGGCGCGTATGGAGGATGGAGAATTGGAACTGGAAGACTCCATTGGGGCTTATCGGCGCGGAATGGCGTTGTTACAGCATTGTCAGGGACAACTCTCGGTGGCGGAGCGGAAAATCAGGGTCATGGACGCGAGCGCCAGCGCCGTTTCAGGAGAAGGCGCGTGAGCGAGGATTTTCAAAGCTGGATGGGCGCGGTACAGGCGGAAGTCGAGGTGGCGTTGGGCGAGCGCCTGCCCGCCGTGAGCGCGATTCCCGCGCGGCTGCATGACGCCATGCGTTACGCGGTGTTGGGCGGCGGCAAGCGGGTGCGTCCCCTGCTCACCTTCGCGGCGGGCGAACTGGTTGACGCGCGTCCTGAATGCCGGATTGCGGCGGCGTTGGCGGTGGAGTTGATTCACGCTTATTCCCTGATTCACGATGACCTGCCTTGTATGGATGACGACGCGCTGCGGCGCGGGCGTCCCGCCTGTCATATTGAATTCGATGAGGCGACGGCATTGCTGGCGGGCGACGCCTTGCAGAGCAGAGCGTTTGAGTTGCTGGCAACGCCGGGACTTGCCGACCCACAACGACAGATTGAGATGCTTGCCTTGCTCGCCCGCGCCAGCGGTTCGTTGGGCATGGCGGGGGGGCAGGCGGTGGATCTGGCTTCGGTCGGTCGTCCGCTGAATCAGCCGGAACTGGAATTGATGCACGCGATGAAAACCGGCGCGTTGATTCGCGCCGCCGTGCTGCTGGGCGCGGCTTCGGGCGAAACGGCGTTGTCGGCGGCGGAACTTCTCAAGCTCGACCATTTTTCCAAGCGCATCGGTCTCCTGTTTCAGGTGGTGGATGACGTGCTTGATTGCACCGCCAGCACCGCCACCTTGGGCAAGACGGCGGGCAAGGACGCTGCCGCCGACAAGCCGACTTACGTCAGTCTGCTCGGTCTGGAAGAAGCGCGGCGTTATGCTGAAGATTTGTATCAGGAGGCGTGTTCGGCGCTCGCCGGTTTCGGCACGAGGGCGAATCGCCTGATCCGCCTCGCGGATTTTATTTGTCACCGGCCATTCTGATGAGCAGAGACGTTTATCCCCTGTTGGACACGATCCGGTCGCCTGCCGACCTGCGTCAACTCGAACGCGCGCAACTGTCCGCGCTGGCAACGGAATTACGCGCCTTTCTGGTCGATTCCGTTTCCCGCACGGGCGGGCATTTGTCTTCCAATCTGGGGACGGTGGAACTCGCCATCGCCCTGCATTATGTTTTCAACACGCCGGAAGACCGGCTGGTGTGGGATGTCGGGCATCAAAGTTACGCGCACAAAATTTTGACCGGACGGCGCGAGGGCATGGCGCGGCTTCGCATGAAAGACGGCATTTCCGGCTTTCCCCGCCGCGCCGAATCTCCCTATGACACCTTCGGCGTCGGGCATTCGTCCACGTCCATTTCCGCCGCGCTGGGCATGGCGCTGGCGGCGAAGCAGAAGGGAGAAACGCGCAAAGTGGTCGCCATCATCGGCGATGGCGCGATGTCCGCGGGCATGGCGTTTGAAGCCCTGAACAACGCGGGCGTGGCGGACGCCGACATGCTGGTTATCCTGAATGACAATGAAATGTCCATCTCGCCGCCCGTGGGGGCGCTGAACAATATCCTGACGCGGCTGATGTCGGGCAAGACCTTCAACGCCGCGCGCAAGGTGGGGCGGCATATGCTGGGCGTCGCGCCGCCACTTTTGGAACTCGCCCGCCGCGCCGAGGAGCATGTAAAAGGCATGATTACGCCGGGCGCGCTGTTTGAGGAATTCGGCTTTCACTATTACGGCCCCATCGACGGTCACGACCTCGCCGCGCTGGTGCCGACGCTGGAAAACATCAAAAAGTTAAAAGGCCCGCAATTCCTGCACATTCTCACGCGCAAGGGGCAGGGCTACCCGCAGGCGGAAGAAAATCCCGTTCTCTACCACGGCGTCGGCAAGTTCGACGCCGCGACCGGCATTGTCGCCTCCCCTTCAACCCAAACGCCGCCGCCGCAAGCCGCAAAAAAACGCGCCTACACCCGGATTTTTGGCGACTGGCTCTGCGACATGGCTGCCGCCGACGAGCGTCTGGTCGGCATTACGCCCGCCATGCGCGAAGGCTCCGGTCTCGCGCGTTTCGCCGAACAGTTCCCTGACCGCTATTACGACGTGGGCATTGCCGAGCAGCACGCCGTCACCTTTGCCGCAGGCTTGGCGACGGAAGGCTTGAAGCCGGTCGTCGCCATTTACGCCACCTTTTTGCAACGCGCCTACGACCAGTTGATTCACGATGTCGCCCTGCAAAACCTGCCCGTCCTGTTCGCCATCGACCGGGGCGGTTTGGTCGGCGCGGACGGCGCGACGCACCACGGCGCGTTCGACCTCTCCTTTTTGAACTGCGTCCCCAACATGGTCATCATGGCACCGGCGGACGAAGCCGAATGTCGGCAGATGCTCTCCACCGGCTTTCATCTCGACTGCCCCGCCGCCGTGCGCTATCCCCGTGGCAGCGGCATGGGCGCGATACCGGCAGACCATCTGGAAACCCTGCCCGTCGGCAAAGGCGTGGCACTGCGCGAGGGTCAGGATGTGGCGTTGCTCGCCGTCGGCAGCATGGTCGCCCCCGCCCTCGCCGCCGCCGAAATCTTAAATGCCAGCGTCGCCAACCTGCGCTTCATCAAGCCGCTGGACGTTGAATTGGTGTTGCGACTGGCAAAAAGCCACGCGCTCATCGTCACCCTTGAAGAAAACGCCCTGATTGGCGGCGTCGGCTCGGAAGTGGCGCGGACGCTGGCGGAACACGGCATCCATACGCCCATCCTGCGTCTGGGGCTGCCCGACCGCTTCATCGACCACGGCGAACAGGGCGAATTGCTCGCGGAACTCGGACTCGACGCCCAGGGCATCGTAGAATCCGTCCTCAAAACCCGAAAAAATCACGCCCCCACAAAAAATTCAGGAACCCCATGAACGCCACACCCAACATCCCCGACGTGCAAAACTCGGCAGACACCCGCCAGCTCGCCATCAACAAAGTCGGCATCAAATCCATCCGGCATCCCATCCGCGTCAGCGACAAAGACCGGGGCGTCCAGCAAACCATCGCCACCTTCAACATGTACGTGGGCTTGCCGCACAATTTCAAGGGGACGCACATGTCGCGCTTCGTGGAAATCCTGAACAGCCACGAAGAAGAAATTTCCGTCAAAAACTTCCCCGCCATGCTGAAAGAAATGGTGGAACGACTGGAAGCCGAAAGCGGGCATATCGAGATGAATTTCCCCTATTTCATCAACAAAACCGCCCCCGTGTCCGGCGTGAAAAGTCTGATGGATTATGACATCACCTTTATCGGCGACATCCAGAACGGCAAAATCCGTATGCGCCTGAAAGTCGTCACCCCCGTCACCAGCCTTTGCCCCTGCTCCAAGAAAATCTCCGAGCGCGGCGCGCACAACCAGCGTTCGCACGTCACCATTACCGTGCGAACCAACGCCTTCATGTGGATAGAAGACATCATCGCCATCGCCGAAACCCAGGCGTCCAGCGAACTCTACGGTTTGCTGAAGCGCCCGGATGAAAAATTCGTCACCGAACGCGCCTACGACAACCCCAAATTCGTCGAAGACCTCGTGCGCGACGTCGCCGCCCGCCTGAACGCCGAACCCCGCATCGACGCCTATGTGGTCGAATCGGAAAACTTTGAATCCATCCACAATCATTCGGCTTACGCGCTGATTGAGCGGGACAAGACGGCACAGCATTAACCGTCCCGTCCCTCGCACGGGGGGCAACTATCATCGTGCCATCCGGCGGGTGTTTAGGTAGGGCGCGTTCTCCGAACGCGCCGTTTGTTACCTCCGGCGGTTTCTTCGATCCCGCCCTACCTAAATTAATCGCTTGTGGAAGCAGGCGGTATATTCGATGCCGGGTTAGTAGCAAACTCAGTCAAGGAGAAACGCATCCCTGACTCCACTGTCGAGGAAATGGGGCTGAAAGAAGGTGGCAATGTCGACATCACGATTCGGCGCAAAGCCGATGTTGCGTCGCCGCTTGCCCGCTTGCGCCAGTTTCGCGGTCGGATGCCCGACAACTTCCGGTTTGACCGTGAAGAAAACCACGAGCGCAAGGCTCGCGCGTAGGGTAGAACCCGACAAAAAACATATTTGCTCATACCCATCCCGTCTGACGCCCTGCCTCTTTCCTTTGCTACACTGTCCGTTTTCCCGTTCAAAAACACCAAAGGAACCCTATGAAACTCGAAACGCTTGCCGTTCATGCCGGTTACAGTCCTGACCCCACCACCAAGGCGGCGGCAGTCCCCATTTACCAGACTTCTTCCTACGCCTTCGACAACTCGCAGCATGGCGCTGACCTGTTCGATTTGAAGGTGCCGGGCAACATTTACACCCGCCTCATGAATCCCACCCAGGATGTGCTGGAAAAACGTCTGGCGGCGCTGGAAGGCGGAATTGCGGCGCTGGCGCTGGCTTCCGGCATGGCCGCCATCACCGCGTCCATTCAAACCATCGCCCAGGCTGGCGACAACATCGTGAGTTCGTCCGCCCTGTATGGCGGCACTTACACCCTGTTTTCGCACACCCTGCCCTCTTACGGCGTCGAAGTCCGCTTTGCCGACCCACGCGACCCGGCTTCCTTTGAATCGCTGTTCGACGCCCGCACCAAGGCGGTGTTCTGCGAATCCATCGGCAATCCGCTGGGCAACGTCACCGATTTTGAAAAACTCGCGGAAATCGCCCATCGCAACCATGTGCCCCTGATTGTCGACAACACCGTACCCTCGCCCTACCTCTGCCGTCCCTTCGAGCATGGCGCGGACATCGTGGTGCACTCACTGACGAAATATCTGGGCGGACATGGCAACTCCTTGGGCGGCGCGATTGTCGACAGCGGAAAATTCCCCTGGGCGGCGCACAAGGAAAAATTCCGCTGCCTGAACGAACCCGACCCCGCCTATCACGGCGTGGTCTACACCGAAGCCCTGGGCGAAGCCGCCTACATCGGACGCGCCCGCGTCGTGCCGCTGCGGAACATGGGTCCCGCCATCAGCCCCTTCAACGCCTTCCTGATTCTGCAAGGTGTCGAAACCCTCGCCCTGCGGATGGATCGCATCTGCGACAACGCGCTGAAAATCGCGCATTACCTGAAAAAACATCCCAAGGTCAATTGGGTCACTTACGCCGCGCTGCCTGACAGTCGGGATTACGCGCTGGCGCAGAAATACCTCGGCGGTCGCGCCTCCGGCATCCTCTCCTTCGGCGTCAAGGGCGGCATCCAGAGCGGCATCGCCTTTCAGGACGCGCTGCAACTGTTCACCCGCCTGGTCAATATCGGCGACAGCAAGAGCCTCGCCTGCCATCCCGCTTCCACCACCCACCGCCAGCTTTCCGGCGAGGAACTGAAAAAAGCGGGCGTTTCGGAAGACCTGATTCGCCTCTCCGTCGGCATCGAACACGTCGACGATTTGATCGCCGATCTGGAACAGGCGCTTGCGGCTGTGCCGGTTTAAGGCGGTAGCGCAGAGGGCGGAGGCGAGACTGGACTGGGAACGCCAAGCTCCAGCTTGGCATTCAGTTCTTTAGCCGCTTCATGCCAAGCTGGAGCTTGGCGTTCCCGGACACTGAGTCAGTTCAACTTCTCCAACTGCCGCGTCAATTTCTCCAAGATCGCTTCCGCCGCTTGCAGTCTTTCCCGCTCCTGCGCGACGACGCTTGCGGGGGCGCGATCGGCAAAGTTGGGGTTGTCGAGTTTGCCTTTTGCCTGCGCGATTTGTTTTTGCTGTTTGTCGATTTCTTTGGCAAGGCGTTCTTTTTCGGCGGCGGCGTCGATTTCCACGACCAGCATCAGGCGGGTTTCGCCGACGACGGCGATGGGCGCCACTGCGTCGGCGGGAATTTCGGCGGCGTAGTCGAGTGCGGAGAGTTTGCCCAAGGCTTGCAGGATGGGGGCAAATTCGCGGATTTCGGCTAAAGCTTCCGGCGCTCCGGCGACGAGCATGGGGGTACGCAGCGAGGGGGAGATGGTCATTTCGCCGCGCAGGTTGCGACAGGCGGTGACGTAGGTCATCAGGCGTTCCATCTTCCGCTCGGCGGCGGCGTCGATTTGTTGGGCGTCCGGCTGCGGGTAGGCGGCCTGCATGATGCTGTCGCGCGTTTTGTTGCCCGCGATCGGCGCGACGGTTTGCCAGAGTTCTTCGGTGATGAAGGGAATCAGCGGATGCGCGAGGCGCAGCGTGGCTTCGAGGGTTTGCGCGAGGGTGTGCCGCGCGGCTTGGGCTTCATCCGCGCTACCTGCCATTTCGACTTTGGCGATTTCCAGATACCAGTCGCAGAACTCGTCCCAGACAAAGCGGTAAAGGGATTGGGCGGCGAGGTCGAAGCGGTAATCGGTGAAGTGCTGCGCCATGTCCGCCGCCAGTTTTTGCAGGCGGCTGACAATCCAGCGGTCGGCAAACGAGGGCTGCGCGGCAGTGACCGCGACCAGATCGTGTCCTTCCAGATTCATCAGCGCGAAGCGGGTGGCGTTCCAGAGTTTGTTGCAGAAATTGCGGTAGCCTTCGCAGCGATTCAGGTCAAACTTGATGTCGCGCCCCGGCGAGGCGAGCGAGGCGAAGGTAAAGCGCAGGGCATCCGTACCGAAGGCGGGGATGCCGTCTGGAAATTCCTTCCGTGTGCGTTTTTCGATTTTGGGCGCGTCTTTGGGATTCATCAGCCCGGTGGTGCGCTTTTTGACGAGTTCATCAATGCCGATGCCGTCAATCAGGTCGATGGGGTCGAGCACATTGCCCTTGGATTTGCTCATCTTCTGACCTTCGCCGTCGCGGATGAGACCATGCACGTAAACATGCTTGAAGGGGATTTGTCCGGTGATGTGCGTGGTCATCATCACCATGCGGGCGACCCAGAAAAAGATGATGTCAAAGCCCGTGACGAGCACCGATGAGGGCAGATACAGTTCAAGCGCGGTGTTGGATTTTTGCGGGTATTCCGGCGTCCAGTCGAGGGTGGAAAACGGCCACAGGGCAGAGGAAAACCAGGTGTCGAGCACGTCTTCATCGCGGGTGAGATTGCCGGTATAGCCCTCGGCTTTAGCTTTCGCGTAGGCTTCTTCTTCGGTGTGGGCAACAAAAATTTCGCCGTTTTCGCCATACCACGCCGGAATCTGATGCCCCCACCAAAGCTGGCGGGAGATGCACCAATCCTGAATGTTGTTCAACCACTGGTTGTAGGTATTGACCCAGTTTTCCGGGTAGAAGCGGATTTCGCCGGACGCCACCACGTCCAGCGCCTTTTCGGTGATGGATTTGCCGTCGGCGGCTTTTTTGCTCATGGCGACAAACCACTGGTCGGTGAGCATGGGTTCGATGACCGCGCCAGTGCGGTCGCCACGCGGCACTTTCAGTTTGTGTTTTTCCACCTTTTCCAGCAGTCCAGCGACTTCGAGATCGGCAACCATCGCTTTACGGGCGTCGAAGCGGTCGATGCCCCGATATTTTTCGGGCGCGTTGTCGTTGATTTTGGCGTCCAGCGTGAGCACGGAAATCATCGGCAGTTGGTGGCGCAGACCCACCGCGTAGTCGTTGAAATCGTGCGCGGGCGTGACTTTCACCACGCCCGTGCCAAAGGTCATGTCCACGTAGGCGTCGGCGATGACGGGGATTTCCCGTTCGGTGAGCGGCAGTTTCACCGCCTTGCCAATCAGGTGTTTGTAGCGTTCATCTTCCGGGTGCACCATCACTGCCGTATCGCCCAGCATGGTTTCCGGGCGGGTGGTGGCGACAACGAGGCTGCCGCTACCGTCAGCAAGCGGATAGCGGATGTGCCACATGAAACCGTCTTCTTCTTCCTGCGCCACTTCGAGGTCGGAAACGGCAGTGTGCAGCTTCGGATCCCAATTCACCAGTCGCTTGCCGCGATAAATCAGGCCTTCCTTGTAGAGCCGCACGAAAGTTTCGGTCACGACCTTGTTCAAGCCCGCGTCCATCGTGAAGCGTTCGCGCGTCCAGTCCGGGCTGGTGCCCATGCGCCGCATCTGGCGGGTGATGCTGCCGCCGGAGTATTCCTTCCATTCCCAGACTTTTTCGAGAAATTTTTCGCGCCCCAGGTCATGGCGGGAAATGCCCTCCGCGTCCAGTTGGCGTTCCACCACAATCTGCGTGGCGATACCGGCATGGTCAGTACCCGGCTGCCAGAGGGTGTTGTCGCCGCGCATCCGGTGATAGCGCGTCAAGGCGTCCATCAGGGTTTGATTGAAGCCGTGCCCCATGTGCAGCGTACCCGTCACATTGGGCGGCGGCAGCAGGATACAGAAGGATTCGTCTTTCGGCTTGGATGTGTCCAGACCGGCGGCGAAATAATTGCGGGATTCCCATTCGGGATACCAGCGGGATTCGATGTCCGCCGGTTCAAAACTTTTGGCAAGTTCCATGAGTGCAGGGAGAGCGAGGAAAAGCCGGGAATTATACCCGCTCGCCCGGATGCGCCCTAATCTGACCGCTGTATGCGCCTACAAAAGGTAGGGCGGCATCGAAGAAACCGCCGTGGTTAACGTCCGGCGCGTTCGGAGAACGCGCCCTACCTGAATCTGCCCTCTACCTGAACCCCAACACATCCTGCATATCAAACAGCCCGCTCTTCTGCCCGCTCAAAAAGCGCGCGGCGCGCAGGCTGCCCAAAGCGTAGGGCATACGGCTGCCGGACTTGTGGGAGATTTCCACCCGTTCGCCGATGCCGCAGAACATCACGGTGTGCTCGCCCACGATGTCGCCGCCGCGCACGGTGGAAAAGCCGATGGTTTCTTTCCGGCGTTCGCCGGTGTGTCCCTCGCGCCCGTAAATCGCGCAGTCTTGCAGCGAGCGACCAAGCGCGTCGGCAACGACTTCGCCCATTCTGAGCGCGGTGCCGGAAGGCGCGTCGACTTTCATGCGGTGGTGGGCTTCGAGCACTTCCACGTCATAGCCCTGATTGAGAATACGCGCCGCCACGTCCAGGAGTTTGAAGACGGCGTTGACGCCAACCGCCATGTTGGGCGCGAAGACGATGGGAACACGTCTGGCGGCTTCGTCGATTTTCGCCTTGCCTGCCGCGTCGAACCCCGTCGTGCCAATCACCATCGCCACGCCAGCGGCGGCGCAGCGTTCGAGGTGGACGAGCGTCCCTGCGGGGCGGGTAAAGTCAATCAGGCAATCGCAGCCCGCAAGACCTTTGGACAGGTCATCCTGCACACGCGCGCCGCAGGGCGGCAGACCGGCGAGTTCGGCGGCATCGCGCCCAAGGGCGTTGCTGCCCGGCTGGTCGAAGGCGGCGGCAAGCTGGAAATTTTCATCTTTCAGGACGGCTTCAATCAACATGCGCCCCATGCGACCGGAAGCGCCGACGATACCGATTCGGCTTTTTGACATGCTTGTTTCCTTTGATAGTGGGGGGAGCTTCCAGCTCCCCATCCATGTGCACAAGGGGAGCTGGAAGCTCCCCCCACTATATAACTACCACCAACTGAGGCTTTGCCAGAGGCGGCTCCAGAATCCGTCGCCTTCTTCCGGCGGCAGTGGTTTTTCGCCGGGAGCGACGCTGCCCAGATCAATCACCTGCGTGCGCGCCACCGGCTCGGTTAATTCAGCGGTCGTGCCGACTTCGACATCGCCTGTGACGCGTTCCAGCAAAGCGTTTTTGTTGAAGAATACCGACAGCTTGCGCGTTGTCACCACGCCGGTCTTGCCTTCTTCAAGGCGGAACAGGTAATCCCAGCGGTCGCCGTGAAAAACGTCGGTCAGCAGGGGCGTGCCCAGAATGAAGCGCACCTGGTCGCGGGTCAGACCGGGGCGCAGTTGCGCCACCATGTCCTGCGTCAGCACGTTGCCCTGCTGTACGTCGATGCGATATTCGGTCACGATACGGGGAACGTGATTACACGCGGAGAAAGAAAGCGCCGCCAGAAGCGCAACAGTGATGGGTTTGTAGGGCATGAAAGACGCGGAAATTTTGAAAGGTTTATCGAGCCTTGTATCATAACCGAAATTTTGCGCCGCTTTCGCGCGCGCGAAGGTGAACGAAGCGCACACTTTTGCGTGTTTCGCCGCCTTCTTCATAAAAAGGAAGACCATGCCAAATTCTCACAACCTGCGCGAAAAGGGACTCAAAGCCACACTCCCCCGCCTGAAAATTCTCGAATTGTTTGAAAAAAGCGAGGTGCGCCATCTGGGGGCGGAAGACGTTTATCGCCTGCTACTGGCAGAAGGCGTGGACATCGGGCTGGCGACGGTCTATCGGGTGCTCACCCAGTTTGAACAGGCGGGACTGCTGGAACGCCACTTTTTTGAATCCGGCAAAGCCACCTTTGAAATCAACGAAGGGCATCACCACGACCATCTGGTGTGCACCGATTGCGGGCATGTGGAAGAATTCTGCGACGAAGAAATCGAACGTCTGCAAAAAAAGGTCGCGGCGGAACGCGGCTTCATCATCGACGAACACGCGCTCTATCTCTATGCCCGCTGCACGAAGCCCGATTGCCCGAATCGACGCGCGGCGGCAAGCGATACATTCGCCGTGCATAAAGGCTGAAAACCCGCGTGGACGCCCAATCTCTTTTCGTCAAAATCCGCGTCTGGATTGAAACCGCGCGCCCCGCAACCTTGCCCCTGTCATTTGCTTCCATCCTGACAGGTTCCGCGCTGGCGGCATGGCGGGGCGAATTCAGTCTGACCATCACGCTGCTCGCCTTGCTGACGGCGAGTTTGCTGCAAATCCTCTCCAATTTCGCCAACGACTATGGCGACGCCATAAAAGGGAGTGACCGGCAGGAACGCCTGGGGCCGTTACGGGGAATGCAGAAGGGACAAATCACGATGCAGGAAATGCGAAGGGCATTGTGGATTTGCTTCGCGTGTTGCGTCATCATCGGCTCTACGCTGGTCTGGAGCGCCTGCCAGAGCGCAAGCGACATCATCGGCTTCCTGTTTCTGGGGCTGCTCGCCATCATCGCCGCCATCACCTACACCGTCGGTAAAAATCCTTACGGCTATCTGGGGCTGGGCGACCTTTCCGTGTTGATTTTCTTCGGCTGGCTGGGCGTCAGCGGTTCCTACCACCTGCAAACCCACGCCTTCCACATGAGCATCCTGCTGCCCGCCACCGGCTGCGGTCTGCTGGCAACCGCCGTACTCAACATCAACAACCTGCGCGACCTGGACGCTGACCGGAAAAGCGGCAAACGAACCCTTGCCTTGCGTCTGGGGCCGTTGCGCGCCCGCTATTACCACATCGCCCTGCTTGCGACCGCCATCATCTGCCTTTCGCTCTATGCCCTGTTTGAACTGAAAAGTCTCTCCGGCTGGCTTTTTCTGCTCGCTACGCCCCTGCTCGCCCACCAGGGCTGGACGGTACTCCACGCCCCCGACGGCACCGCCCTCCGCCCCCTGCTGAAAAGCGCCCTGCGCGGCGCGCTGCTCACCTGCACACTGTTCGCGGCAGGGACAGTAATGAGTTAAACGCCGTCAAAACACGGCGGTATCGCAGATACCGCC
>JAITSU010000042.1 GCA_031287525.1 Zoogloeaceae bacterium
AGGTAGCTGGCCTGGGACAACTACAGTTTGACGGTAAAACACCCACCGACCGTCGGCGGCGCGTGAGTGGAAAATCGTTACGGGCTACGCCCTTCACGCTTTCCCACTCACGCAAAACCTGTAAGCTTTGAGGCATGTTCATAATACAAGGGTGGGTGAGCGAAGCGCCTTACCATTGGGCGGTTGCGTATACACATACACCAATTTGCCGACACCGTGCGAATGTCCGCGCTCACAAGCCCAATGGTGGATAATGCTTCGCTCATCCGCCTTGCGGTACGGGTCTCGGAAAAACTTGAATGGCTTGCGCTCCCTTGATATGATTCCTGCCATCCCTTAACCCATGTTGGACGCAGCGCCTCTATGCGCTTATGCGTCAAGCGCGGCACCTGTTGGATTGCCGGGTTAATAATATTAAGGCTTCTTGTCCGGGTTGTTCGGGTTTGCAATTCCATTGCTAAATTTTTCTATCAGTTCATTATTCGCTTCCATGATTTTCTCAAGGGTTATCATATTCGAGTTGAATACAAAATCATAATTGCCGTCCTTGTGCTTAAACTGATTCACGCCGTATGCCATGCTGTCAGCAGGGATGTTTTTTGTAATGAGCGCGCCCGCCGCTACAACAGAATTTTCACCAATGATTATGGGGTCAAGGATTTTTGCGCCGTCAGCAATTATGACGTTTTTACAAATGATCGGATTGCCTATGTTTTCCCACTGGTTACTGACTTTGTTGAATCTCAGGTTTGATCCAATGCTTACATTTTGATAGATTACAACATTCTCGCAAATTTTTGAGGCGACAATCGTGCACCCGCGCGCGTGGTGGGCGAACAGTACGCTTTTGTCTATTTCGGCGCAATTGATTTCACAGCAATAGAGTTTTTCCAGCAAATTAGCGGCTGTGTTTTTCAATATTTTATGCTTTGAATGGCAGTTTATTTTTACCAGCTTGTCAAACATATTCATAACACGCCTTTCTAAAATTATTTCCCGTTAAATTCCTGCTTGTTGGTGCGGCGCAGCTTGAACCCCCCCCGTTTTCATGCGCTCATGTTGCCTTGCCCGCCCTCAAAAACTCCGGCAACTGCGGTTCGCGTCCGGCGAGATCGGGGAAGAAGGCGTCAAGGTCGGCGGGTTGCGGATTCCAGGGTTGGTGCCGAATGACAGGCTTTACGTCGGTTTTCGCCCGGTTTTTCGTCCCATGTCATGGAACATGACTGCCCGCAGAATCGCGTTCATGCGTGACTGGTAGCCTCTGCCCGCCGCTTTGAACCACGCAATTACATCTTCGTCCAACCGAATCGTGGTTTGCAGCTTGCGGGGCTTTTCGCGTCCGATTCGTACCGCCGTTTCCCAAAATTCATCATCCGCTTCCGGGATGTCGGAAAAATCAATTTCGCTTTCAAGCTGGGCGAACGCTGCTGCCAAACGCGCTTTACGTGTGGGGTCTGGGGGTAAGTTTCCGGATTCATAACTGACCGTGTTCATAGTCTCTTTGCTCCTTTGCTGTTGTTCGCCGCGCGCTAATGATGCGCCATACTTCAATATCGCCGTGTTCTTCCACCGTATGCGCCACGAACAACAGGAAACCTTCGACTATCCCTATTGTTCGCCAACGTAATTCACCGTGTTCAATGCGATCGGCTCGTGTTTCCGCCAGCGGGTCATCGCAAGCCACCGCAGCATCCTCGAATGTGATGCCTTCATGCTTGCGGATGTTCTTTTCCGCCTTGATCAAATCCCACTCGTAGCGCCTCATCATTCTATTGTATCTACAAAACGGGGCACAACCAAACGCGAATATTTCTGAAAATGGTTCCGCGAGGGGCGGAAGGCTCAAGTCCGTCCAACCGCCAATTGTCGGGTAACGCTGCGCTCACCTGCAAATTTACCCGCTCGTCTTCAAAAACTCCGGCAACTGCGGTTCGCGTCCGGCGAGGTCGGGGAAGAAGGCGTCGAGGTCGGCGGGTTGCGGGGTTCCGCCGGAGAGGAGCGATTCCAGCGCGTCCAGCGCCTTGTTGATGGCGGCGGCGCGGTCGGGTTCCAGCACTTCGCGGGCGGCATCGGCGAAGGTGAGGATCCATGTACCCGCTGGCTGCTCACCGATCAGGCGCATGTCGATGCGGGTTTCGCCGTTTCTGCCTTGACAACGGGCGAAGCAATGGGTGGTTTCGATGACTTGCATGGGGATGCCGACGCACATTTCTAAATCGCTCCGGCGTTTTGTTGTCGCAGATTCAGAAAGCGGGCGTCGCCTTCGCGCCATGCGCTCATGGCGTCGGGGCGTCCGGCTTCGTAGGCGGTAAGCGACAGGGCTGCGTCTGCCAAGGCTTCCGCTGCGGTTTCTGGCGCGGCGTCGCGTCTAATTGCCGTTGCGCCCCAGTGTTCCAGCCACTTGCGGGCAATGTCCAGAGCGGCGGGCAGTTGGGCGTGGACGATGGGCGAGAGGCTGCCGCCGAAGTCTTCCAGTCGTTCCGGTTGCGCGCCAATCAAGACCAGTTCTTGCGGCAGGCGTCCGGTCAGGGCGGCGGCGGCGAGGACTTCCTGAAAGCCGGTCTGGTGCAGGCTCATTTTTTTCGCGCCCATGAAACGCGGCACCTTGTCGCCGGTCACTTCGCGCAGCGTACCCGGCGCGTCGCCGTAATCCACGGCGTCAAACACCAGAAGCGCGTCGGCTTCCTGCACGTAGGGCAAGAGATACAAGCCTTGCGTGCCGCCGTCCATCAGATTCACCTGCGCGGGAAAACGCCAATCCCGATGCAGCATTTCGACCGCGCGCACGCCAAAGCCTTCGTCTGCCCAAAGCAGATTGCCGATGCCAAGCACGAGGATGCGGGGCGTTTGGGTTGAACGGGGGAGCGGTGAGGAAGACATGACGACAGAGATTAGCAAAGTCAGCAGATGTTACCATACCGCCCCTTGTGCTTATTTGCCCACTGCTAAACGCTGAAATGCCCCGTCGCCCCCGTGTTGCCCTTGTCGCCTTGTTCTTCCTGACCCTCGCCAGTCTGGTTTTTGCCTTACTGTCGGGCGCGGTGGCGATTACGCCATATGAATGGCTGGAAATCCTGCAAGGACAGCCCACGCTGGCGGCGGAAGTGGTGTGGGAATTGCGGCTGCCGCGCGCGTTGGCGGGCTTTGCCTGCGGCGCGTTACTTGCCTTTGCGGGCACATTGATGCAGGCCTTGCTGCGGAATCCGCTTGCCGACCCCTACATTCTCGGCGTTTCCGGCGGGGCGAGTATCGGCGCGCTGGCGTCCATTTTGTTGGGCTTGGGCGGGTTGGCGCTGGATGTGTTCGCCTTCGGCGGCGCGCTCGCCGCCTTGTTGCTGGTGTTCGGGCTGGCGCATGGCGATGGAAGCTGGACGCAGACCCGGCTGCTGTTGACCGGCGTCATGGTCGCCGCCGGTTGCGGGGCGTTGGTGACGTTGATGCTCGCCATCGCGCCGGAAGCGCGGCTGCGCGGCATGTTGTTCTGGCTCATGGGCGACCTCGCGCAAACGCTTTCGCCATTCCCGCCATTGATTTTTCTCGGCGTGGCGTTGCTGCTGGCGTTGCCTTTTACCCGCGAACTCAATTTGTTGGGGCGCGGCGCGGAAAGCGCGCAAACGCTGGGCGTGAATGTGCGATTCTTGCGCCGCCTCGTCTATTTTCTCGCGGCATTGGCGACTGCCGCCGCCGTGACCAGCGCGGGCGCGATTGGCTTTATCGGCTTGGTCGTGCCGCATCTGACAAGGCTGGCCATCGGCAACGACCAGCGTTTGCTTCTGCCTGCCGCGACGCTTTTGGGCGGTACGCTGTTGATGGCTGCCGACACGCTGGCGCGCACCCTGATTGCGCCGGAACAGTTGCCGGTCGGCGTGCTGACGGCATTGTTGGGCGTGCCGCTGTTTCTGTTCCTGCTCTCGCGCGGCAAAGGCAGAGCGCCATGAGCGCCCTGCCGCTGTTGCGGATCGAAGGGCTGGAAGTGCGGATTGGAACGCATTTACTCTGCCGCGACCTGAATCTGCAAATTTTTCCCGGCGACGCGCTGGTGATTCTGGGGAAGAACGGCGCGGGCAAATCTACCCTGCTCGCGACGCTATCGGGACTGCGCGCGCCGCACAAAGGACACATCCTGCTCTCCGGTCAAAGTTACGCCGAACAGGACGCCCGCGCGGCGGCGCGGCGGCGGAGCTGGTTGGGGCAGCAGCGCGGCGACCCGTTTGCGGCGACCGTGCTGGAAGCCGCGCTTGCCGGGCGGCATCCGCATCTGGGGCGTTGGCAGTGGGAAGGCGAAGCCGATACCCGCCTCGCGCAAGCGGCGTTGGCGGAAGTCGGCTTGCAAAATTTTCAATCGCGGGATGTGCAGACGCTCTCCGGCGGCGAACGGCAACGCTTGGCAATCGCCAGTCTGTTGACGCAGGAAGCGCCGTTGATGTTGCTGGACGAACCGCTGACGCATCTGGATTTGAATCACCAGATTGCCGCGCTGGAAATTTTCCGCCGACGGGTAACAGAGGGCGCGGCATTCGTCGCCGTGCTGCACGAGCCGGGTCTGGCGTGGCGTTACGGCACGAAGGTCTTGCTCATGTACGGCGACGGCGAAACCGAAATCGGCGCGGTCGATACCCTGCTCACGCCGGAACGCCTCTCCCGACTTTACGGACATCCACTGTTGCGGGTGGAGCAGGCAGGGCGCGTCGCTTTTGTGCCCGCCTGATGTTTTTGCCACAGCTTTTGCCATCACCATGACGCAATGGTTTGAATTTCCTGATTTTCCCCGTATAATCCAGCCCTTTTCGTTTTTACTAACCGGACACAAGCAATGGTCGTCATCCGCCTTTCCCGTAGCGGCGCCAAGAAGCGCCCCTTCTACAACTTTGTCGTTACCGACTCCCGCAACCGTCGTGATGGTCGCTTCGTCGAACGCCTCGGTTTTTACAATCCCGTCGCCTCCGGCGCTGAAGAACCCCTGCGTATCGCGCTGGATCGTCTCGAATACTGGAAGCAAAACGGCGCGCAGGTTTCCCCCACGGCTGCCCGTCTGGTCAAGCAATACGTGACCAAGGTTGCGGCGTAAGTTTTAATGCCCGTCTTGTGATGCCGGTCGCTGCCGCTCCTGAAACCGGAATTCTGGTTCTGGGTCGCGTCGTCGGCGCTTATGGCGTCAAGGGTTGGGTCAGGATTCGCGCCTTTGGCGACGATCCCGCAAGCTGGCAAGACCTGCCAACGTGGTATCTGGCGACGGGCGAAAACGGTCCCTGGCAAAGCCGAAAAACGGCGGAATGCAAGGCGCATGGCGATGGATTGGTTGTCCGCTTTGCCGATGTCGCTGACCGCAACGCAGCGGAACGTCTGCAAGGACTCTGGATTGGTCAGCCGCGTGAAGCATTGCCGCCGCCCGCAGAAAACGAATTTTACTGGGACGACCTGATGGGTTTGGCGGTCGTCAATGACGCGGGCGACGCTTTGGGCGTCGTCGACAGTCTGCTGGAAACCGGCGCGCACGATGTTCTGCGTGTGCTGCAAACCACGGCGGAAGGTGAAACGGAACGCCTGTTGCCCTTCGTCGATGCCGTTGTCCGCGAGGTTGATATGGAAAAACGCCGGATTCTCGTCGCTTGGGAACTGGACTGGTAATTTGTTGATGCCGAACAAGGCAGTTTTCGATTGCGTGAGCATTTTCCCCGAAATGTTCGGAGCGATCACCGCCGCCGGCATCACCCGCAAGGCGCTGGAATCCGGATTGTGGTCGCTGGATGTCTGGAATCCGCGCGACTACGCCGAAAACATCTGGCGCATGGTCGATGACCGTCCCTACGGCGGCGGCCCCGGCATGGTGATGCAAGCCGCGCCGTTGGAAAAAACCATCGCGACCGCCAAAGCGCGGCAGCAGACGGCGAATGTAGCGCAAAGCCGGGTGATTTACCTGTCGCCGCAAGGCAGACCGCTGACGCATACGCGGGTCATGGCGTTGCTTGAATTGCTGACGGCGGGTACGGGGCTTATCCTGCTCTGCGGACGTTATGAGGGCGTGGATGAACGCCTGATTGAACGCTGCGTGGATGAAGAAATCTCCCTGGGAGATTTCGTGCTCTCCGGCGGCGAGCTGGCGGCGATGGCGTTGATGGACGCGCTGGTGCGCCAGTTGCCGGGCGCGTTAGGCGACGCGGCATCGGCAGAAGAAGATTCATTTGTGGCGGGCTTGCTGGATTGCCCCCACTACACCCGCCCCGAACTGTACGCGGGGCAGGCGGTGCCGGAAGTTTTACTTTCCGGCGACCATGCAAAAATTCGTCGCTGGCGACTGAAAGCGTCGCTGGCGCGAACCCGGAAGCGCAGGCCGGAACTCCTGACGCAACGCGCCTTGAGCGCGGAAGAAACGCAACTCATGGCGGAAATCCTCGCGGACGAAGCGCATGAGCAATGCGGTGAGCATTAACTAAAAAGGAAACTCACATGAACTTGATTCAACAACTGGAACAGGAAGAAATCACTCGCCTGAACAAGACCATCCCCGAATTCGCCCCCGGCGATACCGTGGTGGTGCAAGTGAAGGTCAAGGAAGGCGCGCGTGAGCGTTTGCAAGCCTACGAAGGCGTGGTCATCGCCAAGCGCAATCGCGGGCTGAATTCCGCTTTTACCGTGCGTAAAATTTCCTCCGGCGAAGGCGTGGAACGGACGTTCCAGACCTATTCCCCCCTGGTTGCCAACATCGAAGTCAAGCGTCGCGGCGACGTGCGTCGCGCCAAGCTTTACTACCTGCGCGAACGCTCCGGAAAGTCCGCGCGGATCAAGGAAAAACTGGTGCGGAAGTCCGATACCGTCGCAGCCTGATTTCGCGGCGAAATCTGAAAACGGAACGCCCTGGCGTTCCGTTTTTTTTGCGTCCGGGTTTTTGACGCTCAGCGCGTGGGTTCCCCGCTATACTTACGCGCATGAATCGGTTTTTTATCGCCTTCGTTGCCCTTCTATGGTCGCTGCCCGTAGTCGCTGAAGACCCTGCGCTTGCCGGGATTTTTTCCCGGCAAGGCACAGAGGGAACAATGGTGATTTCATCGCTGCGCGATGGAAAAACCTTCATTCACAACAATTTTCGCGCGAATCAGAGGTTCTCGGCGGCGTCAACATTCAAGATACTGAATACGCTGATCGCGCTTGAAGAAAAAGCCATCTCCGGCAAGGATGACACGCTGAAATGGAATGGGCATGTTGACGATGTACCGGATTGGAACCGCGACCAGACATTGGAGGATGCCTTCAAGGTTTCCTGTGTCTGGTGTTTTCAGGAATTGGCGCGTCGGGTTGGCGCGGAGAAATATCGAAAATATGTGCGCGAGTCCGCCTACGGCGCATTACGCGAGCCTTTTGAGGAAACAACATTCTGGCTTGACGGTTCACTTCAGGTGAGCGCAATGGAACAAGTGAATTTTCTTGAAAAAGTGTACCGGCGCGTATTGCCATTTAGCCTGTCCTCCTATGAGACGCTCCAGCACATCATGCTTGTGGAACAAACGCCGACATTCACGATGTGGGCGAAAACAGGCTGGGCAACGAGAGAAAATCCGTCAACAGGCTGGTATGTGGGTTATGTTGAAACCTCAGGGGAGGTTTGGTTTTTTGCCACGAACATTGATGTCCATGACGAAAAGGACCTGCCTTTACGCCAGAAGTTGACGCGAGCGGCATTGCAGGCAAAGGGCATCATGGAATAATGCTTGCGCGATATGAGAACAATATGGACAACCCTTTCCTCATCAAACTCCGTTCAAACCTTGGTCGCCATGCCCGCGACGGCGTGATTTTTGTCGTGGCGGTTGCCCTCTTGGGCTGGACAGGAAGTTGGCACTGGGTTCCCGAACTTTTCGCCCACTTCTTTCTCCAATACGCGCTGCTGCTGATTATCCTGACGGCGCTGCTATTCTGGACGAGTTGGGGCAGTACCGATGACCACCGACATTGGCGTTGGGTGGCGCTGATGGCTACGTTGTTGGTCGGCTTTGCCATATCGCCCTTCTGGACGCCAGCGGATTTTGCCGCGAAACCCAATTCGCATGGCAGCATAAACATCCTGCAATTCAACGCCGCGCAAAACACCGATGCGCTGGCGCAATGGCTGATACGCCACCGGCAAGAGGTCGATGTCGTACTGGTGCTGGAAGCCGATACCGGCTTTGCGGCGGGCATCGAAGCCCTTGCCGAAGAATTTCCATATCATATTGAGCAATTGCGGGATGATCCGTTCGGCATCGCGCTGATGAGTCGCTATCCCCTGAACGAAGCCGCCGTGCTGGAGATTATCGACGACGCGGGCTTTCCGGCGCTCGAAGCCGATGTCATCACCCCCGCCGGCCCCCTGCGTCTCATCGGCATCCATCCGCCCCCGCCCCTGGGTGGCGAACTGGCGAAACTGCGCGATCACTTCATGCAAAAACTGGCGCTCCGGCTGGCGGCGCAACTCAAAGAAGGCGAACCCACGCTGGTCTTTGGCGATTTCAACACCACCATCTGGTCGCCTCATCTGCGTGACTTCATCGCAAAAACCGGGCTGCGCGACGCCGCAGAGGGGCAGGGCGCGTCGGGAAGCTGGCCAGCCGCCACCGCCCGCATTTCCGGCTGGCTGGGCATTCCCATAGACCTGACGCTGGTCTCCGAACACGTTACGGTGCAACAACGCAATATCGGGGAATATCTGGATTCAGACCATTTGCCGGTGGTGACGCGGATTACCTATTGAGCCTTGTTTCCCTTTGCTCCTCGTGGGAGAGGGGTTACCTAACCGACAGATTGCCTGTGGTGTTGCGTCATCATTCAACGAGCGCCGACAACTGCCCCTGCAATTTCGCCAACGCTGCCGGCGGTGGGGGCGGGTTGCCTTCGCCGATGGCGGTAATCCAGCGTTCCAGCTCGTCAATCCATTCCAGCGCAATATCGCGTCCGGGGGAGCGGTCGAGTTGTTCCGGGGTAATGCGTTCCATGCTTTGCGCGAAGCGGAACGCCACCAGCGCCAGCGGCGCGAGGTCGAGGGGGTCGGCGAGTTGCTGGATGCGGCGGGCGGCGTCTTTCAAAGCTTCGCAATCCGGCGGCAGGGCTTCCAGCGCCAGACGGAGTTGTTCGATTTCATCTTCCGCTTCGCCCGCAAACAGCGTGTCCAGATGGCGCGAGCGCGGACCTTCGTCACGGCGTTCCAGACGGGTGATGAGTTGTTGCGCCAGCGATTCCAGCGCCTCGTGTTCGAGAAAGCCCTGTTCCTGCAAGAGTTCCATGCTGGCGGCGAGGGCGGTCAGCAGGCGTGGCGAAGGGGGCGTGGATTCCAGATCGTCGGTCGCCGCCGCCAGCGCTTCCGCCAAGCGCAACGGGTCTGGATGCGCCAGCGCCAGCGCGCCATCCAGCAAGCGGAAAATGCCCTGCCGCAACTGCGCCCAGCCTTCCGGCGTCGGCGTTCCGTTGCATTTTGCCCAGGCGATGCCCAAGGCTTCGACTGCGTTATCCCAAAGACCGCGCTGCGCCGTGGTGAAACGCGGCTCGCGCGGCGTGGACAGCAGCGGCAGAATGGCGGCGGTCGGCTCCAGCGTCGTCGTCAGCGGGTCGCGTGGCTGCAAGGCTTCGATGGGCGCTTGCGGCGGTGGGTCAAATTGCAGCAGCGGCGCTTGCAAATCCGCAAGCAAATTTGCATCCGGCGCGCCTTTGCGTAAGGTCTGTTCCACCCGCGCCGCCAGACGACGATAGGACACCAGCGCTTCCAGACGTTTGTCGCGGATGGCGACAAACAAGGCTTCGGCGGCGGCGAGGCAAACCGCTGTTTCCGGTACAACATTCGCCTCCGCGCCCTGTGTTGCCAAAGCGCGCAACATGACATCCAGCCCCGCAGCATCCTGCGGCGCTTTCAGCCATGCCAGCAAGCCCCGTTGAAACCCGGCGCGCGGGCTGTCGGGGGCGGCGGTTTCAGTGGGCAAATCAGCCGGCGAGTTTGGCGAAGGCATCAATGACCTCCGGTGGCGCTTGCACCAGTTCAATCAACACGCCTTCACCGCTGACGGGAAATTCCTCATTCCCCTTGGGGTGCAAAAAGCAGATGTCGAAACCGGCAGCGCCCTTGCGGATGCCCCCCGGCGCAAAACGCACGCCGTTGGCGGAAAGCCACTCCACCGCTTTGGGCAAATCATCAATCCACAGCCCGACGTGGTTCAACGGCGTGGCATGAACGGCGGGTTTTTTCTCCGCGTCGACCGGCTGCATCAGGTCGACCTCGACCTTGAACGCGCCTTTGCCCATCGCGCAGATGTCTTCATCCACGTTTTCCCGTTCGCTCTTGAATGTGCCGGTAAGCGTCAGCCCCAGCTTTTCCACCCAAAGGGTTTTCAGTTTTTCCTTGGAAGCCCCGCCGATGGCGATTTGCTGAACCCCCAGCACTTTGAAAGGACGCGCGTTGCTCATGTGACTCCTTGCCTGATTGGTGATGAAAAGCATAATTTTACGGGATTTGACGCGAGATGCGGGAACGGGCGGTTCACAAACCAGCGTCTATCAGCAGGTCAGATAGCTTGCACCCAAAGGCGTTGGTGATGCGAAGAAGGTTCAGAAATGTGATGTTGCGCTCGCCGCGCTCAATTTTTCCCATGTGGGAACGGTCAATGCCCGCGTAGTCGGCCAAGGCTTCTTGCGACCAATCCAGGGCAAGACGCCGACTGCGCACGGCATCACCTACCCGAAGTAAATTCTGGTCTCTGTCACATTTTGCGGAAATCCTTGCCATGCTGCGAATCGTGCTAGTACAATCTCTTTAAGACCACGGCTTTTACGACCCAAAGCCTGTTCTTCAGGCGAATCGGCAACTGTCGTGATCTTTTTCTCATTCACTAAAGGAGTAACAAAATGACAAACACACAAAATCCGCCAAATCCAAACTTGCCGACCAAGAACGGCACCAACAACAAGTCTGGTGGTGGACGTGGTAACAATCCACCCGGCGGCGGCGGCAAAAAATAACCCATCCATCAACACTCACCGGACGTTCCTCATGGGATGTCCGGTCAAACCACAAAGGCAAAACATGCTTAAAGCATTTATCAGCTTTCTGCTCGCCCTGTCGCTGCTTGGCGCGCTCACCGCTTGTGACGGCGCTCCCCGTGGCCCCAGATACAGCAATGTTCGTCCTTACAGCGAAGGACTGGCACCCGTTCAAGCCAAAAATGGCAAATGGGGATATATCAATGAACAACAACGCATGGTGATTCAACCCCAATTCGATGACGCCCAGGAATTCAAGAACGGCAAAGCGCCCGCCTGCCTGAACGGAAAATGCGGCTTTATCAACAAGCAAGGAAAATGGTTGTAATCTGCCACCTTTTATTATTCAAGGAGTTGATCATGAAGAAAATTGTGTCCACCTTTGCAGCGATTATCGCAGCAATGTTTTTATTTTCGCCTGTCGCTCAGGCTGAAATCTTAGACGAACTAACTGCAAAAAACGTCAAAAAGGAAGTTTTGAGAGTAGCAAAAAAATATGCCGAAGCCACATCCTGTATTGAGAGTTATTACAATGACTATCGGGTATTCGAGATTATACCTTTTAAGCAAGGTAGCGACTCTAGTATGTATGGATACGCTGGAGAGTATGGTGTAATCTGGGATGAGGGAGTTTGCGGTGTAGGGACTTTTAGTACGCTGAGAATCGCCTTTGCAAACATTGGTGATACAGGGTCAAGTATTCTTGTTAGAGAAGATGCTGATTTCCCTGACATTCCTGCGGTGTATTGTGAAAAAGTAATTTCCGCTAAACCCGACACCATAATCCTTGAGTGTGTGACCCATCGTGATGATGACGCAAACAATTTTCCAACTCAAAAGGTCGCAATAACCTTCAAGAGAAGTCTGGATAAATACGAAGTCTATGGCAAATGGAAAGTTTTGAGTGTTGTCAAAACAGGAATCATAAAACACTACTGATTAACGGGGCGGTTCTCGAATCGCCCCGACCAGAATTTATGTTCGCGCCAATCGTGCCTTGTTTTTTCAAACAAGCGCGCAATCTTTTCTCGCTCATAGACTGTGAAAAATAGTCGATAAAACACTTTACCTGTTTTTTGCAGGTAAGCGTAATTCGGAAGTCGTGGCAACGGGTTTCGACAAAGCGACGGCAAAAGTGATGTGCCTTTTACCATTCGACATATGTACCTGCACAATCACTAAATGTCGGTACACCGTGCCAAATAGCTTATTCGTGACATACGGACGGTGACCGTTCGTTATCGCTCAATATGGAATCCATCCATGTCATCACTTCACATGGGGAACATGCAATCCGGTGCCATCATGGTGTTGCGGAGCGTCAAGGCAACTTTGATTCCAGATATGTTCAGGTTTGCTCAATCATGGTTTTGTTGGCTTCTGTCGTTCGTGTGCGCCTCACCTGAACCGAAATACATCCGGCGCGTTTGTAGTGGTTCAATTCTTTCGGACACCTCGATAGATGGAAAATCACCAGATAGAGGAGAAAAAGATGAGCTAAACGAGAAGGACGTTCGATGCGAGCTTCAAATTGCAAGTTGTGCGCCTGATCAAAGATCAGGGCATCACGGTTAGTCAGGTTTGCCGTGACATGAGCCTGAGCGAGACGGCGGTGCGCCGATGGGTCGCGCAGTTCGAGGCGGAACAGTTGGGTCAGCGCGGGACAGGCAAGCCCTTGACGGCAGAACAACAGCGCATTCGGCAACTGGAGAACGAGAATCGGCCACTGCGTCAGGACAATGACCT
>JAITSU010000072.1 GCA_031287525.1 Zoogloeaceae bacterium
GCCATCTACGCCTGCGAATCCCAGGCTGCGGATGACGCCGGAGATGAAGAAGCTTCATGGGCATGGTTGGCGCTGGCAACGCTGCCGGAATCTGCAAAACACGCTCTGCGAACCGGATGCAGTCAGGAATTTCTGAAAGCCAAAGGCTTCAACCTATGACAAAAGAAATCCTCCTTGCGCTCACGAAACGAGTTGCGCGAGAAAAAGTCATTACGACAGAACTGGACACCTGTTCGGAAACAGGGTAGCCCCTCTGGAGTAAGGCGTCGGATTGATTGACGGGGGGTTAAATGTCCTGGAAAGAGAGAAGCGTCATGTCGTCAAGGAACTTCTGCACAAGTCAACAATCGTCATTCCCGCGCAGGCGGGAATCCAGTATTTTCAGTGAATGATGGATGCCCGCCTGCGCGGGCATGACACTGGTTCAGCGTTTCCTTAAAGCTGAAAGTCTTTTGGGGTACAGCGGCAAGACTGGAATCGCAAACTTGAAATCACTGGACATCAACAGTGAAACCGCCCGGATTGCCCTGCAACACCGTTCACCATGTCTCCGAACATCGGTCTACGATGTGTCCAGTCTGTACCCCACAAGGAGAGAGGGCGTTCACAAGAAGCGTCGTCCATCATTTCAATGGCGTTCATGCGATTACCCTGACTGATGGTCGTCTGTTTCCTGCCCTCCGGTTTCTGGTGATGTAGAATTCCCCCTTTCCCTCTCTTTCACCTCTGCCCCATCATGGATTTAATCGCTCGCGTCAGTCAGCATTTTGAAGACAGCATCCGCGTCAAACAGGATGCTTTGGAATTACTCGCGCCGCCTCTGGCGGCGGCGTGTGAAATCATGACCCGCGCCTTGATGGGTGACGGGCGTATTCTCGCTTGCGGTAACGGCGGTTCTGCCGCCGACGCGCAGCATTTTGCCGCCGAGCTGGTCGGGCGTTTTGAGGCGGAGCGGCAGGAACTCGCCGGTATCGCGCTCACCGCCGACACGTCCATCCTCACCGCCGTCGGCAACGATTATGGCTTCCGCGATATATTTTCCCGTCAGGTGCGCGCCCTGGGTCGCGCTGGCGACGTTTTGCTGGCGATTTCCACTTCCGGCAATTCCAGCAATGTCATTGAAGCCATCAAAGCCGCCCATGCGCAGGAGATGTCGGTGGTCGCGCTCACTGGCCATAATGGCGGACAGATTGCCGGTTTGTTGCGTGATGATGATATTCACCTCTGTGTGCCTGCCGAGCGCACTGCCCGTATTCAGGAAGTTCACCTTTTGATGATTCACTGTCTTTGCGATGGCATCGACAGTCTTTTACTGGGAGTCGAAGAATGATGCACCTCTCCAAAAGCCGGCGCTACGTCTGCCTCGCGCTCGCCCTCGCCGCCACCTTGCCCCTGTTGCAGGGTTGTTTCGGCATTGCGTTGGTCGGCGCGACCACTGGCGCGCTGGCGGTTTCTGACCGCCGCTCCATCGGCGCGCAAACCGATGACCAGGCCATCGAGTTGAAGGCTTCCGCGCGCCTTTCCCCATCCCTGAAAAAGGTCAGTCACCTCAATTTCACGAGCTACAACCGCCGTGTGCTGCTGACGGGCGAAGTACCCAACGAAACGGTCAAGGCGCAGGTTGCCGAAGAAGTGAGCCGCATCGAAAATGTACAGGGCATTTACAATGAACTCATCATCGCGGGCAACAGCAGCCTCGCCTCGCGCAGCAGCGATTCCTACGTCACTTCCAAGGTGAAGGCGCGTTTCATCGACGCTGAAGCGTTTTCCGCCAACCATGTGAAAGTCGTTACCGAAGCGGGGACGGTTTTCCTGTTGGGCATTGTCAATCAGCGCGAAGCCGACGCTGCCATTCGGGTCGCCCGCTTCACGTCCGGCGTGCAGAAGGTGGTGAATGTGTTGAAGGTGGAAAGCGACGCGGAAATCAGGCGCATCGAAAATACGCTCGCCAATTCCGCCACATCCAACAAGTAATCTGCCATGACGGGCTTACTGTTCATCGTCGCCGCCCCGTCGGGCGCGGGCAAGACAACGCTGGTGCGCCGTCTGCTCGAAGAGAAGACGGACATTGCCCTGTCCATTTCCTGCACGACCCGCCCGCCGCGCCCGAACGAGGTCGACGGGCGCGATTATCATTTTCTGGACGAATCGCGCTTTCGCGCCATGATCGCGACCGGGGATTTTCTTGAATGGGCAGAGGTGCATGGCAATTTTTACGGCACGTCCCGCCGCTTCATCGAAGAAGCGCGGCGCAAAAGCGACGTGCTGCTGGAAATCGACTGGCAGGGCGCGGCGCAGGTGAAGAAGGTTTTTCCCGACGCCGTCGGCGTGTTCATCCTGCCGCCCTCGCTGGAGGCGCTATCGGAGCGTTTGCATGGTCGCGGAACCGACAGCGCCGGAGTCATCGCCCGCCGTCTGGCGGCGGCGCGTGAGGAAATGCGCCATATGGCGGACTTCGGCTATGTTATTATTAACGCTGACTTGAATACGGCGCTCGCGCAGTTTGCGAGCATCGTGGAAGCCAGCCGGTTGACCTTGTCCAGCCAGCAAAAACGGCATCCCGACCTGTTCCACAATTTGACATCAACATCATTATGAAAGCACCATTATGGCTCGCATTACTGTCGAAGACTGCCTGAAAAACATCCCCAACCGTTTCGAGATGACCCTCTCTGCCGCCCACCGCGCGCGCCAACTGGCTTCCGGCGCGACATCGCTGGTGGCGGACGAAAAAGACAAGCCGACTGTCATCGCCCTGCGCGAAATCGCTGGCGGCAAGGTCGGCAAGGAAATCCTGAATCGCGGGCAAGCCTGAACGAAGCGCGGCGGGTGGCGACATGGACGATGACCATTCCTCTGCCCTGCCCGCCACAGCATCGACGGCATCCGCGCCCCCGGCAGACGCCGACCCCGAATCCGAGCATCCCCCCGCGCCGCGTTTTTACGCCCTCTCCCCCGAACATTCGTCGTATCAAAGCTTCATCGCCAGCCTCGATTATCTGGGCGATGAAGACCTCGCCCGCATCAAGTCCGCCATTATTTACGCCGATCAGGCGCACGCTGACCAGGTGCGGCTCTCCGGCGAACCCTATGTGACCCATCCGCTTTCGGTCGCCAGCGTGGTCGCGGCGTGGCGTATGGACACCGACGCCATTTGCGCCGCCCTGCTGCATGACGTGCTGGAAGATACCGGCACCGCCAAAGCCGACCTCGCCGCCCGCTTTAATCCAACCATTGCCGATTTGGTCGACGGACTTTCCAAGCTCGACAAAATCGAGTTTTCTTCCTACCGCGAGGCGCAGGCGGAAAATTTCCGCAAAATGCTGCTGGCAATGGCGCGCGACCTGCGCGTGGTGCTGATCAAGCTCGCAGACCGTTATCACAACCTGTCAACCATGTCCGCCATCCGCCCGGACAAACGCCGCCGCATCGCCCGCGAAACCCTGGAAATTTACGCGCCCATCGCCAACCGGCTGGGGTTAAACAAGATGTTTCGGGATTTGCAGGATACGTCTTTTTGCCTCATCCATCCCATGCGCGCGCGGGTGCTTGCCCGCGCCGTTACCGCCTATCAGGGCAACAACAAGGAACTCATCGGGCGTATTCAGGAAAGCATCCTGCATAAAATGCAGGAAGTCGGCATCGCGGCGCAGGTCTTCGGGCGCGAAAAAGGGCTGTATTCCATTTACACCAAGATGGTCGAAAAACACCGCGCCTTTTCGCAGATTCAGGATATTTACGGCTTTCGCGTCATTCTTGCCGACATTCCCGGCTGCTATCTGGCGCTGGGCGCGCTGCACGCGCTCTATAAACCCGTACCCGGCAAATTCAAGGATTACATCGCTCTGCCCAAGGCGAACGGCTATCAATCCCTGCACACCACCCTGATCGGCCCTTCGGGAATGCCGCTGGAAGTGCAGTTGCGTACCGAAGCAATGGATCACGTCGCCCAGGAAGGCGTGGCGGCGCACTGGCTGTACAAGGACGCCGTGCATAGCGGCGCGGATTTGCAGATTCGCACCCACAAGTGGCTGCACTCCCTTCTGGAAATGCAGAGCGGCGATTCCTCGGAATTTTTCGAGAATGTCAAAATCGACCTTTTCCCCGATGACGTTTACGTCTTCACCCCCAAGGGACTCATCATCTCCCTGCCGCAAGGCGCAACGCCGGTCGACCTTGCCTACGCCATCCACACCGATGTCGGCAATTGCTGTCTCGCCGCCCGCATCAACCACGAACTCGTCCCCCTGCGCTCGGAACTGAAAAACGGCGACATGGTGGAAATCATCACCGCCGCCCACGCCAATCCCAATCCGGTGTGGCTGTCCTACGTCAGAACCGGACGCGCCCGCAGCCGCATCCGGCATTTCCTGCGTACCGTGCACAACGAAGAATCCGCCGCGTTAGGCGAGCAACTGCTCAATCAGGAACTCATCAGTCTGGGCGTCGACCCCGCCAGCATCCCCGCCGCCGCCTGGGAACACCTCATTCGGGCGTCCGGCAACCATGCCATCAAGGATGTATTCACCGACATCGGTCTGGGCAAGCGCCTCGCCCCCGTCGCCGCCCGCCGCTTGCTCTCGGATGACACCGTATCCGTCCCCACTGGTTCCGGCACGCTGGTCATTCGCGGCGCGGAAGGCATGGCCATCCAGCTTGCCAGTTGTTGCCAGCCCATCCCCGGCGACCCCATCATCGGCTCCAT
Source organism: Zoogloeaceae bacterium (assembly GCA_031287525.1). Taxonomy (GTDB): domain Bacteria; phylum Pseudomonadota; class Gammaproteobacteria; order Burkholderiales; family Rhodocyclaceae; genus Azovibrio. The sequence goes on from JAITSU010000072.1 coordinate 4,706, forward strand.
CAAGAAAGGGCAAGGGCTGGTCGTGCATACCCACGATTGCCCCGTCATCCGCAAATCCCGTTCGCATGAGCCGCACAAGTGGATTGACGTGGAATGGGAACCCGCGCCCGGACACCTCTTTGACGTGCGGATCGCCCTCGAAGTCAAGAGCGCCAGAGGCGTGTTGGGGCAAGTCGCCTCGGCCATTTCCAACTCCGGCTCCAACATCGAAAATGTCACCATGGAAGGCGACCCGGAAAAAATGTTCAATCACCTGCATTTCATCATCCAGGTCGGCTCACGCTCGCATCTCGCGCAGGTCATGCACAACCTGCGCCGCATCCCCGATGTCATCCGCATCAATCGGGTGCATCACACGGAGCATAAAGCATGAACATTCTGGTTCTGGGCGCGGGCGTCATCGGCACGACCAGCGCCTGGTATCTGCGGCAGGCGGGGCATGAAGTCACCGTCATCGAACGCGGCAGCGCCGCCGCGCTGGAAACCAGTTTCGCCAATGGCGGACAGATTTCCGTCTCCCACGCCGAACCCTGGGCGAATCCGCACGCCATCCCGCAAGCCCTCGCCTGGCTGGGGCGTGAAGACGCGCCGCTCCTCTTTCGTCCGCGCCCGCGCGACCTCGCGCTTTTGCGCTGGTCGCTCGCCTTTCTCGGCAACTGTCTGCCGGGTCGCGCCCGCGACAACATCCGCGCCATCGTCCGCTTGGCCCTGTACAGCCGCGCCCAACTGCAATGCCTGCGGCAGCGTTTGAGCGAAACAACCGATTTCAACCGCGAATACGACGGGCTGCAAAAAGGCATCCTGCACCTCTACACCGAACGCGAAGCCTTCAAACGCGCCATCGCCACCACCCGCCTGATGCAAAACTACGGACTGGAGCGCGAACCCATCGACGCGCAAACCTGCGTCAACATCGAACCCGCCCTCGCCCCCATCCGCCACCTGCTCGCGGGCGGCGACTACACCCCCACCGACGAATCCGGCGACGCGCGTCGCTTCACCCAAACCCTCGCCGCCCGCGCCGCCGCCGCTGGCGTCATTTTCCATTACAACACCCCCGTCGCGAGACTCGAACTGCACGGGCACAAGCTGCAAGGCGTCCTCCTGCAAGACGGTCGCAACATCAAGGCAGACGCCTGTGTGCTCGCCTTGGGCAGCTACTCCGCCCCCTTCCTGCGCGCCTATGGCATTGATCTGCCGGTCTATCCCGCCAAAGGCTATTCCGCCACGCTGGAACTGGAAGATGGCACACCCGCCCCCAGCGTCAGCCTCACCGACGACACCCACAAACTCGTCTTCTCCCGCTTGGGCAACCGCCTGCGCGTCGCGGGTACGGCGGAATTCAACGGTTTTAATCTTGACCTCAACCCCACCCGCTGTCAGGCGATTCTGCGTCGCGTCGGCACGCTTTTCCCCAACCTGCGCTATTCCGGCGACCCGAATTTCTGGTGCGGACTAAGACCCGCCACCCCCTCCAACGTCCCCCTGATTGGACAAAGCAAACTACCCGGACTCTGGCTCAACACCGGACACGGCACGCTAGGCTGGACAATGGCCTGCGGCTCCGCCGCCGCGCTGACCGATTTGATGGCGGGACAACGCCCGACGGTAATGGATTTTCCGTTTTTGTAAGGCGAAGAGGCTGCGTGCGGATTATCGACGGCTCCGGCGAGGATTATGTCTACGCTGCTGGCCGCTTTTCGGCAGTTGAGATGGCTGTCTGATACGCAAACTACGGGATTGGCGCGTAGATTGGGTAAGCCGAAGGCGTAACCCGACATTTGGCAATTGTGCGCGTTTCAGCATTCTGTAGTTAAGTGTAGTACAGTGTCGCTTTACGAGGGAGAAAGCATGTCAACCGCCGCTCACATTGTACCCATGTCGGTACGACTGACCCAGGACACCCGTGACCGCCTGCGCGCTGTTGCCGCATGGCAGAAGCGTACCGCGCACGCGCTCGCCGCCGAAGCCATCCAGAACCTGATTGAGCAGAAAGAGCGTGAACACGCATGGAATCAAGGTTGCGTTGATGCCTTGAACCACTGCGACGAAACAGGGCTGCATGTCACTCATGATGAGGTGATGACATGGCTTGATTCAATCGTCGACGGAAACGAACTGCCGCCGCCTGTATGCCACGTATAATTTATTCGGGCAAAGCCCTTGATGACCTGAAAAGGCTTCATGCTTTTCTTGCGGAAAAAGACAAGGAAAGGGCAAGGAGCGCCATTAAAACCATTCGGGATGAACTACGCAAAATCGCCTTGTTTCCCGAACGATTCCGCCCCGTTGAGAACATGATTGACCACCGCGAGGCGATCATTGATTTCGGGAGCAGCGGTTATATTGCCCGCTTTCGGCATGTGCCAAACAGTGACATTACCATTGCGCGTATCAGACACCAGCTAGAAAATAACTTCAAGTAGAAGTATCATCCTTCTCCGTCAGTAATTTTACAAAATCCGCAAATGGGGCTTGCACTGTTATGTGCTCTCATTTCATCAGATTCCATTTTCTTTTTTTTCTTGTTCTTCAGCACGAATACGCAATATCTCTTTTCTCGCTGTATACTCTTCTAACGTCATCCCTCTTGCGGCGGCATGTTGCATTTCAGATTGTTGTTCAGTAAGAACACCACGCCTGTTCGCCCCTAATGCTCTCGAATTATTTATACAATCTGGATCGTTACGCATTACACCAGGATTTTTCCTGCATTCATAAAGTTTTGCAATAAAAACATCAAAATCTGCCTCTACCCATTGCTGAACGGTCTTAACTTCATTAACGGTCTTAACTTCATTATCAGGCGTACAAGCAGAGAGGGAAGCTAGAACTACACCAAGAACAAGAGCGATGTTTGTCGTTTTCATTGCAAATCCTTTCAAAAGAGATTAAAAATTACCAATTTGTTTTGGCTGGAGGTTCTGAATTCGATGTTTCGTTCCCGACGTAGAATTTGTAAGACAATTTTTACGCGGAGCGCCTTTTATGTTCTGGCAAGCATCAAACACTTTTGCACCATTCCGAATAGCCTGGGCTTCGAGGGACAGGCTACCGCCCTTTCTGACAGCATCATATACGCCTTGCCATTCGTCTGGCAAGTCATTTCTGTACTTGGCTCTGTCCTCTGAACCCTGTCCCCTGTCCCCTGACCCCTACGCCCCCAATGCGTGTTTCAAGGAAACCACATCTTCTTCGGACGCCTCAATCACGGATTTCATGGTGTCGGCGTCGATGATTTCCAGCAGGCGTTCTTTTTCGCCTTCGTCTATGCTGTCGCTATGCCATGACGATACGGTGTTGGCGATTTTGTTGGCGACGTAGAGCACGTCCGACAGCGTTTTCACGGACTTGATGTCCCGGTCCTGTTCGTGTTCCAGCACCGCCGTCAGCACGGCTTCGGGCTGTCCCAGGGCGGAGAGCAGGGCGTGACCGATGTTGTCGTGCCAGCCTAACAGCAGGGCGTATAGCTCATCCTGGTCGTCGACCAGTTCGGGAAATTGCGCGGCGCGGGAGAGCAGGTAGAACACGCCGATGTCGTGCACCATGCCGGCGAACATGGCTTCGTCGCCGTTGATTTTTGCCCATTTTGTCGCCAGCACCCGGCAAAGGGCGGCGACGTGCGCGGTGTGTTCCCACAGGCGTTTGGAGATGTCCGCGAAAACCTGCATCTGCCTGGATTGAATCAGTTGCTCCATCGCCACGGCGAAGGAAACGGTACGAACGGCTTCCATGCCGACGCGCACGATGGCGGTTTTGACATCGGCTACGGTACGACCGGAAGGATTGAGGGCGACGGAATTTGCCATGCGGATAATTTTGGCGCTCATCAGCGGCTCGACGCCAACCAGTTGCGCCAGTTGCTCGACATTCAGGTTGGGATTTTTCAGGGCGGTTCGCACCTTGAAGGTGACATCCAGAAAGGTAGGGAAAGATACTTCGTCACCGGAAAGGTCACGGGCGATGTCTTCGAGAATCTTGAAAGTAATCTGGCTGGTCATGATGGCAGGCTAATAGTCCAAAATTTTGAATTCTAGTATTTTGGTCGCAAGCTGCCTATGATTTTTTTCCGTTTCATGACGAATTCAGAACAAATCCTGGTCGAATCTTGAATCTGCCCGCTTGTTGCGGCGGGCAAAGCGCAATAACATGCAACATTCTCCAAATTTGTCATTGGAACTCATCCATGTTTCCGAAATCCCTGCTTGCGCTGGCGCTCGCCGCCCTTTTTTGCGCGCCCGCTCTCGCCCTGCCCGCAGACGAATCCGCGACCACACCCGCGTCTATCCCGCAAGCCGCGCCTCCTGCCACTGAACCCCAATCCCCGCCCGTCGCCGAACTGGATGGTCGCGCGGTCTATCAGGTTTTGTTGGGCGAAATCGCCCTGCAACGCGGGGATTTGGGCGTCGCCGCCGCCGCTTATCAGGATTTGGCGCGCCACACCGGGGATGCCGGCATTTTGCGACGCGCCGTGGAAATCAGCGCCGCCGTGCGGCAATATGACCAGGCGTTGGAACTTTTGAACCGCTGGATGCAGGTTTCGCCCGGCGATGAGGCGCAACAACCGATGCGCCTCAATCTGCTGCTGGCTTCCGGTCACATCGCGGAACTGGAAGCGCCGGTGATGGAGTTGCTGCAATCCGAACCCGAACAACTGGCTGCCAATTTCCTTGGGCTGACCCGCCTGTTCGCGCAACACCCGGACAAGCAAGCCATGTATGACCTCATCGCCCGTCTGGCGGCGCGTTATCCCGATTTGGCAGAAGCGCATTACACGCTGGCGGTCGCCGCCGCCGGTACGCAGCAAACCGGCATCGCCCACGCCGAACTCGCGCGGGCGCAAATCCTGAAACCGGATTGGGACGCGCCCCTGCTCTTTTGGGGCGAAATACTCCTGCAAGTCGCCACCCGTCAGGGCAGCGGTCATGTCGACGCCGACCTGACCGCGCAGACCATCCAACAACTGAACGCTTACCTGCGCCGCAACCCGGATTCCAGAGAAGTGCGCCTGCAACTGGCGCGGGTGCTGATTGCCACCCGCCAATATCAGCTTGCCCGCAAGGAATTCGACCGTCTGCTTGCGGATAATCCCGACAATCCCGGCATCGTGTATCCCGTCGCCATGCTCGCGTTACAGGAAAAGGATTTTGACACCGCCCGCCGCCTGTTCGCCCGTCTGCTGGAATTGCCCTTCCCCGACCAGGGCGCGGCGCGTTTTTTCCTCGGACAAACGGAAGAGGAATCCGGCAACATTGAGCAGGCATTGGCATATTACAAACTGGTGCAACCCGGCGCGCATTACTTCTCCGCCAGAGGGCGCGCCGCCACGCTGCTCATGAAATCCGATCGTCTGGATGAAGCGCGTACCCTGCTGAAGACGACGACCGCGCGTACCGAAGGCGAAAAAACCACCCTGATTCTGCTCGAAGCGGGGCTGCTGCGCGAAGCCGGACGCTATACGGAAACACACGCCCTGCTTGATTCCGCCCTGAAAAAACAGCCGGACGACAAGGAGTTGCTCTACGACACCGCGATGGCGGCTGAAAAAGTGGGCAAGCTCGACGAAATGGAGCGCCATCTGAAAAAACTCATCCGGTTAAGCCCGGAAAACGCGCACGCCTACAACGCGCTCGGTTATTCCCTCGCTGACCGCAACCTGCGCCTGCCCGAAGCGTTCACGCTCATCCGCAAGGCCAGCGAACTCGCGCCGCAAGACCCGTACATCATGGATAGTCTGGGTTGGGTGCAATATCGCCAGGGCAAGACCAAAGACGCGCTGAAAACGCTGGAATCCGCGTACAGCATCAAGGAGGATCCGGAAATCGCCGCGCACATCGGCGAAGTCCTGTTTCGTCTCGGTCGTCAGGAAGAAGCCCGCGAATTTTTGAAAAAAGCCGCCGCTGCCGCGCCCGACAACGACACCCTGAAAGCCACGGTACAACGCTTCGTCCGTTGAAAACGCCGATGAAACCCCTCTTGAGCCTTCTGACCATCAGCATGATTTCCGCATGCGCTGTGCCGCCCACGCCCGCTTCGCGTACCAACGTACCCGATAGCGGCGTCAGCGCGCCGTCGGATTGTCAGGAAGCCACGGATTTCGCGTTCATCGCCCGCTTCAATCTCACCCTTGCCTTGCGCCCCAATGAAAAAACCGAACGCCAGTTTTCCGGTCGGCTGGAATGGCGGCGGGATGCTGAAAATGACCGCTTGCTCATCTCCGACCCGCTGGGCAGAGGCATCGCCCAAATCACGCATCCCGTCGGTGGCCATTTCCTGCTGCAACTCGCGGACGGCAGCCAGCGCGAGGCGGCGGACGCGGAACAACTGCTCGACGAGACCCTGGGCGCGCCCCTGCCGCTTGCCGAACTCGCCGCCTGGGTCGCCGCCTGCCCCGGCAAGGGCGCATTGGTCGAACCGGACGCCGCCGGACGTCCTTGGCGCGTGCGCGAATCCGGCTGGCTGTTGGCGTACCGCTACGATGACGAAAACGCCCCGCGCCCCGCCCGTCTCGACGCCAGTCTGGAAAGTGTCCTTAAACTGCGTCTGGTTTTTGAAAGCTGGGAGTAAGGTTTTGACAGGGGGCAACAACCGCGAATGGAACTGGCAAAGTCACTGGTTCGCGCCTGCCAAAATCAATCTTTTCCTGCATGTCGTCGGACGCCGCGCCGACGGCTATCACCTGCTGCAAACCCTGTTCCGTTTTCTTGATTACGGCGACCATCTGCGATTTTCCCCGCGCAATGACGGCAAAGTGGTCATCACCACGCCAATTGCCGGGGTGCCGCCGGAAACCGACCTCTGCGCGCGCGCGGCGCGTCTGCTGCAAGACGCCACCGGCTGCCCACGCGGTGTCGACATCACGCTCGAAAAACGCCTGCCAATGGGCGGGGGGCTGGGCGGCGGCAGTTCCGACGCCGCCACCACCCTGCTCGCCCTGAATCACCTCTGGCAACTGGGACTCACCCGCGCCAGATTGCAGGAACTCGCGCTCACGCTGGGCGCGGATGTGCCGGTCTTCGTGTTCGGACAAAACGCCTTTGCCGAAGGCGTCGGCGAACGCTTCACCGCGCTGCCGCTGCCGGAAGCCTGGTATCTGCTGCTCGTGCCCCCCGTCGCCGCCCCCACCGCCCGCGTCTTCGCTTCTCCCCACCTTCGCCGTGACACGCCCGCCATCCACGCCGCCGACTGGTATAGAGGCTATGGGCATAACGACCTTGAACCCGTCGCCACCGCCCTCTACCCGGAAATTGCCGAATGCCTGAACTGGCTGCGCCAACGCGCTGGCGCAACCGCCAGCCGCATGAGCGGCTCCGGCGCGTGTGTCTTTGCCGAATGCCCCGACGAAAAAAGCGCCCGCGCCCTCAAAGCCGAACTGCCCGATGGCTGGCGCGGCAAAGTCGCGCGCGGATTGGCGGAACATCCATTGGCAAGGTTATAACCCCTCCCCAAAATGCCCGACTTCATCACCTTCACCCCGCAAGGACGCCGACAAACGCTGGAATATGCGTGGGTAGGCGCTACCGACGCCGATGCGCCGGTGTGCGTGTTTTTGCACGAGGGACTGGGCTGCGTCGCGCTCTGGCGGCAATTTCCCGCCCTGTTGTGCGCGCGGCTTGGGATGCGCGGTCTCATTTATTCGCGCTATGCCTACGGCGCGTCCACTCCGCGCCCGCGCGACGAGGCGTTTCCCCGTGACTACCTGCGACGCGAAGCCGTCGAAGTCCTGCCCGCCCTGCTGACGGCGCTGGACATCCGCCGCCCCTGGCTCCTGGGACACAGCGACGGCGGCAGCATCGCCCTTATCGCCGCCGCGCATGACTCCGCCGCCCTCTCCGGCATCATCACCATCGCGCCGCATTATTTCGTCGAAGACGCCTGTCTGTCAGGCATCCGCCGCGCCAAAACCGCCTACGAACAAGGCGCGTTGCGGCAAAAACTCGCCAAATATCACCACGACGTGGATTCCGCCTTTTACGGCTGGTGCAACATCTGGCTCGACCCGACCTACCGCGACTGGTCAATCGAGCCAGACCTCGCCGCCATCACCTGCCCGACGCTGGCGATGCAAGGCGTCAATGACGAATACGCCGGTTCGCTCGCGCAAATCGAAGGCATCCAGCGTCAGGCGTCGCACACGGTCTTGCGCCCGCTCCCCGACTGCGACCACAATCCGCACCTGCGCCAACCGGAACAAGTGATCCAAGCGATTGTGGCGTTCATGGAATTACCCTCTCTGTTACCTGACACCTGATCCCCGAAACCCATGCAAGCATTTGACCTCATCATCGTCGGCGGCGGGCTTGCCGGGGCTTCCCTGGCGGCGGCGTTGCGCGAAAGCCGTTGGCGGATTGCCCTGATTGAAAGCGCGCCGCCCGTATTGCCGCCCGACGGCTCGTGGGATGCCCGCGTCTATGCCATCAGCCCGGTCAATGCCGGTTTTCTGGCGCGTATCGGCGTCTGGGAACACCTTGACCCCGAACGCATGGCGGCGGTTCGAGAGATGCGGGTGCAGGGCGACCGTGGCGGAGCACTGACTTTTTCAGCGTTCGAGACTGGCGTACAGGAATTGGCGTGGATGATGGAATCTTCGCTCATCGCCCGCGAACTCTGGGAGGGCATCAAGCGACAGGCGAATCTCACCCGTTTTTGCCCGGCTTCGCCTCTGGCATTGAACATCGACGCAGAGGCGGCAACGCTCACGCTGGCAGACGGGCAAATACTCACGGCGAAACTCGTGGTCGGGGCGGACGGGCGCGATTCCTGGGCGCGTCAGCAAGCCGGATTGACCGCCATCGACCAGCCATATCGCGCAAAGGGCGTGGTCGCCAATTTCACAACGGAAAAGCCGCACGACGGCACGGCGCGGCAATGGTTTCGGGATGATGGTGTGCTGGCGTGGTTGCCGCTACCGGATCAACGCATTTCCATCGTCTGGTCTACGCCCGATGAGCACGCGGCGGCGCTGCTCGCTCTGTCGCCGGAGGCGCTGGCAGAACAGGTTGCCGAGGCGGGCGAACATTGGCTGGGCAAACTCACGCCACTCACGCCCGCCGCCGCCTTTTCGCTACGCCTGATTCGTGTGCCGCAGCGCGTCGCGCCCCGACTGGCGCTGGTGGGCGACGCGGCGCACGGCATCCATCCGCTTTCCGGTCACGGCATCAATCTGGGTTTTCAGGACGCGGCGGCGCTTGCCAATTTGCTGAACGCCGCGCAACCTTGGCAAGACATCGGTGAAACGCGGTTTTTGCAACGTTTTCAGCGCGCCCGCAAGGAAGAAACCCTGCTGTTGCAAGGCGCGACCGACGCCATCGCCCGCCTGTTCGACGCCCGTACCCCCGCCGCGCCGCTGTTATCCCGCCTTGCCAATGTCGGCCTGACCCTGACTGACCGCGCCAAACCCCTGAAAAACCTGCTGGCGCGGTATGCGCTGGGGGCGTAAGAGCGATAATCCATCGCCCGCCAGCGGCTCAAGTGACATGGATGGCGCGGGCGGTCTTGCTTTTGGGCGTGGTCTTGGGCTACGGCCTGGACGGTTCTTTGTGTTCGCGCCCTAATGCCTTCTCCTGCCGCCCGATGTATTCTTTTTCTGCGATTTGGTTGTTTTTTTGCCGTTGCTGGATGATGGCTTTTTCGATGTCGCTCACTCGTCCAGCATCGAGATTTTCAAGGCGGGTAGCGTGCGACCGGAAAGCCTGTCTCGCGCCGTCTCTCGGCAGGTCGTGAGAATCCCGCATTTTTTGCAGTTGGTTTGTTTTGTTGATTGTTTGATATTCCTGGGGATTTCCCACCATGCCGATGTGCGCCTCAATGGTTTCCAATCCTTCTTTTGCGCCATTCAGACTGGATGCCATTTTTTTGCTGTTGGTGTGGTCTGCGAGGTCTTTTTCAACGAGGATTTTTTCAGCAGCGACAATGGTTTCCAGATTGCCAGATTTCCCGATGGTTTGCAGGTCGTAAAGGATGTTTTCGCGTGTACTGGTAAGCCGCTTTGCGACAGGCGTAGCATCATGTTCTGCCATGAGGTCTTTTTCTATGGCAAGTTCACTCGTCAAAGACGAAATAAACTTATTCGTCATACACTGAACCCTTTTGACCTTAGAAATTCGTCATCATTCCCCATTCTGAGAATCGACATTGCGCCTTCTGATATGTTGGCCATCGCAAGCCAAGCCCATGAAGCCTCTTCGTCGCCAGCGGTTTTTGCGGCGCTGGCTTCACAAAGATAAATTGCTTTTGGGGTAAGCCCCAGCTTGTCCTCGTCAGGAAAGTAGCTACGCGGCAAGGGGCGGTCGAGTGTGGTCGTGGTCATTGGCTCATTCTCCGGTTAATGGGTGAAGTATACAACTTGCTGTTGTCCTTGTTGGATTTCATCGCCCAGCGCCCGCGCGAATGCCAAACCAGGATCAATTCGCCCCATACCGCGCTTCCAACCCCTCAATCGCTGGCAAAGTCTTGCCTTCAAGAAATTCCAGAAAAGCCCCGCCGCCGGTGGAGATGTAGCCTACGTCATCGGCAATGCTGAACTTGGCAATCGCCGCCAGGGTATCGCCGCCGCCCGCGATGGAAAAGGCTTCCGAGTGGGCGATGGCAGAAGCGAGCATCTTGGTGCCGCCCGCGAACTGGTCGTGTTCAAACACCCCGACAGGGCCGTTCCAGACGATGGTTCCGGCGTTGGCGACAATCTGCGCCAGTCGCGCGGCGCTTTTCGGGCCGATGTCGAGAATACGGTCATGCGCGCCAACGGCATCCACGGAAATTTTATTGGCGCGCGCCAGCGCCGACAATTCATCCGCCACCACCACGTCGACGGGCAGCGGCACCTCCGCGCCACGTTCGCGCATGATGTCCATAATCGCGTGCGCTTCCTTGACCAAATCGGGTTCGGCAAGCGATTCGCCAATGCGCTTGCCGGAAGCGAGCAAAAAGGTGTTGGCGATGCCGCCGCCGACAATCAGTTGGTCGACCTTTTTCGCCAGCGATTTCAGGATGGTCAGTTTCGAGGAAACTTTCGCGCCGCCGACGATGGCCACCAGCGGACGCGCCGGTTCGTGCAGGGCGCGGGAAAGCGCGTCGATTTCCGCGCCCATAAGTATTCCGGCGCAAGCGACCGGCGCAAAACGGGCGATGCCGTGCGTGGTCGCCTCAGCGCGGTGCGCCGTCCCGAAAGCGTCATTGACATAAACATCGCAAAGCGCCGCCAGCTTGCGGGCGAGGGCTTCGTCATTCTTTTTCTCGCCCACATTACAGCGACAATTTTCCAGCAACACCACCTCGCCAGCCTGCACCCGCACGCCATCTTCCACCCAGTTTTGCAGCAAGCGCACCGGCTTTTGCAAGAGTTGCGACAGCCGCACCGCGACCGGCGCAAGGGTATCGTCCGCGCCAATCCTGCCTTCCGTCGGACGCCCCAAATGCGAAGTCACCATCACCGCCGCGCCCTTGTCCAGACAATACCGAATCGAAGGCAACGACGCCTTGATGCGGGTATCCTCAGTGATATTGCCCGCTTCGTCCTGCGGCACATTCAGGTCGGCGCGAATGAAAACCCGCTTTCCGGCCACATCAAGATCGGTCAGTTTGATGACTTGCATAACATTCTCCAGCATGGAACACGGAGCAGCGCACCGCGCAAAAGCGCGTATTGTCGCAAAATCAGGGGGGAGAGGGAATAAAAGTGGCGGGAGCATCCTGCTCCCGGTCGTAACCAGCCAGCGGGAGCAGGATGCACCCGCCACGCTGGTTTCAATGGGAGTCCCGCGATTGACACCA
>JAITSU010000068.1 GCA_031287525.1 Zoogloeaceae bacterium
GTTGAACCCTACAAGGCAACGAGCGCCGCCCAGGGTCGCGCTGGCGTCACAGGTCAGGACGCTGACCGTTTCAACTTCAAGGTGCCAACCCTGCGTAACGTGGAACTCACCTATCCGTACTTCCACGATGGCGCGGCAAATACCCTGACGCAAGCGGTTGATATCATGGGTCGTCTGCAACTGGGGCGGAAATTCACCCCGGAAGAAAACGCCAGAATCGTTGCCTTCCTGAAGACACTGACGGGCGAACAGCCCAGCTTCCTGTTGCCTATCCTGCCACCCTCCGCCGACGCGACCCCGCGTCCGACGCCGTTCGGCAAATGAGCGAACATCCCGCAACACCCCAAACGGAAGGTTTCGACCTTCTGTTTTTTTATTTATTGTCAGAACTGAGCGTGAATCATGAGAAGTCGCCGGTTTCAACCAGGACAATCGCATGAATGCCTTTATCATGGCAAGCCCGTCTTGTTTACGCTCTTCCCTTGTGGGTGTACATCGTGGGTAAGGGGATGTTTCGTAGGGGCAGGTTTCAAACCTGCCCGCAGTGGCATTGTCGGAGCACAGGGCGGGTTTGAAACCCGCCCCTACAAGAGGCGAGGGGAGAAAATCAAAGTGGCGGGAGCATCCTGCTCCCGCCACTTTGATTTCAATGGCATTCATGCAATTGCCCTGCGGTTTCAACCCGCCGTTTGACGAATTCCGCAAATAACAGTATCGAAGGTTGTTTGCAGAATTTTGTCGTTCATTGTCGCAAATACAGCAATTGCTGTTAAAGCATCCTGACCGGCAACTGATAGTTGTTTTGCCCCATCAGGTCGACGCCGCATTCGAGTTGCTCAATCCAGTCGATGAATTCCTTGACCACGCGCTTGCCAACAAAGCGGTTGCCATGTTGCGGCACAATCTGGTCAATGTCCAACCGGCGAACCATGTTCGCCCAGAAGCGGCAGACCTTGCCCGTAACGATGTAGCGTTTGTGAAAACCTGTCATAAAGGGCAGATGGCTCGCCAAATCCGTAACCGGCTTTGCCGCCTGCTCGTGCGTCACCAGAGAAGCGCCCAGGTCGCCGGAGAAAAGAATTTTGGCGACCGGATCGTAAAACTGGAAATTGCCTTCGGCGTGCATGAAATGCGCGGGGATGGCGGCGATTTTGCATTGCCCCAGAGGAATCAACGCGCCTTCGTCGGGGATGCCGACGATGCGGTTGGAAACGTCGCGTCCCGTGGTGAAGTGGGGCACAAAGCGCGTCCACAAGGCGGAAATCAATACCTTGCAGTTGGATGCCACGAACCATTTGTTGACGGAGGCGATGATGTCGGGGTCGGGATGCGAAGCCAGAATGTAGGTCAGATCCTTGGACGAAAAATATCGCTGCATGTCCATCAACAGGCCGGTGTAGGTCATGTTGCCGCCCGGATCAATCAACGCGCCATGACCGTCGTCGACGATGAGAAACTGGTTGCATTGCACCGCCTGTTCGGACTTTTCATCCACCAGATCATAAAAAGCATGGACGATATGGTTGCCATCGTTATAAAGCTCAACTGCCATAATGTACCCCTGGTTAGGAACGACTATTATCTCTCGCAAACCGAAAATCGCGTAAACCGGCGGCTCAATTTATTTCCATGTCTACGGGCGGAGCGACGCGCACAATTTCTTCCAGCGAGGTCACCCCCAGCGCCACTTTTTGCGCGCCGGAAATCCGCAGCGCCAACATGCCTTCGTGGTACGCCTGTTCGCGTACCTCGGCAGCCACGGTTTCCTCGCCAATCAGTTTCTTCACTTTTTGAGTCATCATCAATAGCTCGTAGATGCCGATACGACCGGCGAAGCCAGTCATCCGGCATTCCAGGCAGCCGACCGGATGAAAAATCCGCGTCGGTTCCTGCGATTTCCAGGGCGCGACCAGATTTTTCCAGACCGCCCTGTCCACCTCGCTTAAAGGCGTCGCCTTTTTGCAGTGCGGGCAAAGGGTGCGTACCAGGCGTTGCGCCATGATGCCCAACAGGGTGGCGTTGATGAGATAGCCGGGTACGCCAAGGTCTTGCAAACGGGTAATCGCCGATGGCGCGTCGTTAGTGTGCAGGGTAGAGAGCACCAGATGCCCGGTCAGCGCCGCCTGAATCGCCATTTCAGCGGTTTCCAGATCGCGGATTTCGCCAATCATGATGATGTCCGGGTCTTGCCGCATCAGGGCGCGCACGCCTTCGGCAAAGCCCGTGTCGAGCACATGCTGCACCTGCATCTGGTTGAAGGCGGGTTCCACCATTTCAATCGGGTCTTCGATGGTGCAGACATTGACTTCCGGCGTCGCCAGTTGTCTCAGGGTCGAATACAGCGTGGTGGTTTTGCCCGAACCCGTCGGCCCCGTCACCAGAATGATGCCGTTGGGACGGGCGGTCATGGTGTTCCAGTTCGCCAGATCGGCAGAGGAAAAACCCAGTTGCTTGAAATCGCGCACCAGCACTTCCGGGTCGAAAATCCGCATCACCAGTTTTTCGCCAAACGCCGTGGGCAACGTGGAAAGGCGCAATTCCACCTCGTCGCCATTGGGCATTCGGGTTTTGATGCGCCCATCCTGCGGACGCCGTTTTTCAATCACGTCCATGCGCCCCAAAAGCTTGATGCGGCTGGTCATGGCCGTCATCACCACGGCGGGAATCTGGTACACCTGATGCAGTACGCCGTCGATGCGGAAACGCACGATGCCAATATCGCGCCGGGGTTCGATGTGGATGTCGGAAGCGCGCTGGTCAAAGGCGTATTGCCAGAGAAAATCCACAATCCGCACAACGTGATGGTCGTTGGCGTCCAGTTGTTGATTGTTGCGACCCAGTTCAACGAGTTGCTCGAAACTGGACAAGCTGCCGCTTTCGTTGCCCTGCTGCTCCGCTTTCTTGACCGATTTGGCGAGATTGAAAAATTCCACCAGATAGCGGCTCACATCAACAGGATTCGCCAGCACCCGCCGGATTCTTTTTTTCAGGATGAGCGAAAGCTCTTTTTCCCACTCGCGCAAAAAAGGTTCGCTGGTGGCGATGGTCAGTTCGTGCGCGTCCATGCCCACGGGCAAAATGCACAGCCGCGCCGCGTAGGCGCTGGAGACCACATCGGCGACGCCGGAAAAATCCACCTTGAGCGGGTCAATGTGCAGGTAATCCAGCCCGACGCGCGCCGCCAGCCACTCGGTCAAGGCTTCCAGATGCAAAAGCTTGTAAGGCGGCGTCAGCGTGCGCCACTTTTGTTCAGCGACCACGATCAGCGGATTCTGCTCGCCGCTGTGACCCTGCCGCGCCTTTCGCAATTCCTGCGCGTTCTCCGCCGACACCATGCCATCGGCTTCCAGCCAATTCAGAATTTCGCCCAGTTCAAGCTTGCGTTCGCGTTCCTGCTTGTGTTCACGTTCCTGCTTGCGGTCAGAGGCATGGGCGGCGCGGGCATGGGGAGTATTCATGGCAGCAGACACAAACAAAGGAGGAAAACCAGCACTATACAGCAGAGGCAGGGCAGAAAAAATCAATGACCGCGTTTCGCGCCCTTCCCTGCTTTATAATCCCGCCTTTCTTCGTCTTTTGTATTCGGGGTCGGCAATGAATCTGGAACAGGCGCGCAGCAATATGGTGGAACAGCAGATTCGCCCCTGGGACGTATTGGATCAGGGCGTGCTGGATGTGCTGTTCAAGGTGAAACGCGAGGAATTCGCGCCCATCGCACATCAAGCGCGGGCATTCGTGGATGTCTGTCTGCCGCTGGGCGACAAGCCCGCGCAAATCATGCTGGAACCGAAAATGGAAGCCCGCATTCTGCAAGCTCTGGCGCTCTCCCCCACCGACAAGGCGCTGGAAATCGGCACAGGCAGCGGCTATATGGCGGCGCTGCTGGCGGCAAAATCCGAACATGTGGTGAGCGTGGAAATCGACGCGACGCTGGCGGAACAGGCGCGTCAAAACCTGCAACGCGCCGGTTTTGACAATGTAAGTCTGGAAATTGCCGACGGCAGCCAAGGCTTCGTCGCGCGCGCCCCTTATGATGTCATCGTGATTTCCGGCGGCGTGCCTGCCATTCCCGACAGCCTCCTGCAACAACTGCGCCCCGGCGGTCGCCTCGTCGCCATCGTCGGCGTTGCGCCGGTGATGCGGGCGGAACTCGTCACCCGCGCCAGCGAACACGCTTACAGCACGGAAACCCTGTTTGAAACGGTCACGCCGTATCTGGAAAACTTCGCCGTAACGGACGCTTTCCGGTTTTGATGTCGCAAAAGGAGAACCGCATGAAAAACATGACCCAAATACTTTGTCTGCTCCTCTGTTTGTGGGGAACATCGGCGCTGGCGTGGGATCGCCCCGCGATGGCGAAATATGGCGCGGTGTATACGGGGCAGGAATTTTTGCGCGTTGACGTGGCGCACAATCAGGCGGATGACCATGCCATCCTCAAGATTTCCGGCATCAATCACAAACTCGATGGACAGATGTTCTGGGCAGAAGTGCGTTATCAGGCGGGGCATCCTGAGCGCGTGGTGTATGTTTTCAGCGAAAGCGACGGCGAGCGCCCCGAATTCTATGTCGATAACGGCGTCGGCAGACTGATGATTCCCAATTGGCGCGGTCAGGCGCGGGTCGAACTCAAACTCTATTATGACCATAAATTATCCGCCGAGACGCCGCCCGAACAACTGGCGACGGATTACGAAAACCAGCTCAAGCAAAAATAAAAACGCGCGGCGCAGGCATTACACAGGCTCATGATGAAGAAGTCACTTTCCTTTTTGCTCCTGTCTGCCGTCTGTCTTGCCGCCGCCCCGCCCGCGCGGGCGACGGATTTGTTGCAGGTCTACCATCTGGCGGAGCAGTACGACGCCGAATTTTCCGCCGCCCGTTCCAGTCTCGAAGCCGGACGCGAGCAAGCGCCGCAAGGTCTGGCGGGACTGTTGCCCGGCATCGGGCTTTCCGGCGAAACCCTCCTGCACGACAACGAAATCCGCGCTCGCGGCATTTCCGACGAGCGTCGCTACAACAGTAACGGCTACACCCTGACGCTGACGCAACCCCTATTCCGCTGGCAAAACCTCGTCGCCTACGACCAGAGCAAAATCGCCGTGGCGCTGGCGGAAGCGCGTTTTGTCGAAGCCGGACAAAACCTGATTCTGCGCGTGTCCGCCGCCTACTTCGATGTCCTGAACGCCCTCGCCACGCTGGAAGCGGCGCGGGCGCAAAAAACCGCCATCGCGCAACAACTCGAACAGGCGAAGCAAAATTTCGAGGTTGGCACGAGCACCGTTGTGGATGCGGTGGAAGCGCAATCTCGCTACGACCTCGCCCAGGCGCAGGAAATTGCTGGCGAAAATGAACTGGAAATCCGCCGCGAAGCCTTGCGTGTGCTGATTGGCGAAGCGCCGGAAATTCTGGCGCGGCTCGACCCCGACAAACCCATTCTGCCGCCGCAACCCGCGCAGATGCCGCCCTGGGCGGAGGCGGCGCGACAAAACAATGTCAGTGTGCTGATTGCCGCCCACAATGCCAGAATTGCCGACAAGGAAATTTCCAGGGCAAAAGCCGGGCATTACCCGACCGTGGATCTGGTCGCCCGTTCCGGTCGCAGCCGCGCGCTGGATGGCAGCGGCACGACGCGACCGGAAACCGATTCCGGCAGCATCGGGCTGCAACTCAATCTGCCGCTGTTCGAGGGCGGCTACACGGCTTCAAAGGCGCGCGAAGCCGCCGCTAACCATCAGGCGGCGCTCTTTCTGCTGGAAGCCGCGCGGCGCAACGCCGCCCTGCTCGCCCGCCAGAATTTTCTTGGCGTGGTCAATGGTCTGGCGCAAATCAAGGCGCTGGAAGCGGCGCTGGCGTCTTCGCTGACTTCGCTGGAACACAACAAAACGGGTTACGAAGTGGGCGTTCGCATCAACATCGACGTGCTGAATGCCGAGCAACAGGTCTTCACCACCCGCCGCGACCTCGCCCGCGCCTATCATGACACCCTGCTCGCCCGCCTGCGCCTGAAAGCCGCCGTCGGCACACTGGCAAAAGCCGACATCGCGGAAATCAACGCCTTGCTGAAATGAGGAAAAATCCGGCATGACAAGCAAAATCGGACGTTTTGAAATTCTGGGTGAATTGGGGCGCGGCTCGCAGAGCGCGGTGTACCTGGCGCTTGACCCCAAACTGGAACGCGAGGTCGCCATCAAGACCCTGCATTTCGGTCAGTCCAATCCCAAACAAAACGCCGCCTTGCTGGACGAGGCGCTCATTGTCGGCAAACTGGCGCACCCCGGCATCGTCCCCATTTTCGAGACGGGGGAAGAAGATGGCGACCTCTTTCTGGTGTTTGAATACGTCGCGGGTGAAAATCTGTCCGCGCTGCTGCGCCGCCTGGGTTCCCTGCCCGCCGCCAAAGCCGCGCACCTGATGTCGGAAGTGCAGGAAGCCATTCACTACGCCCACACGCAAGGCGTCATTCACCGCGACCTGAAACCAAGCAATATCCTGATTGACCAGAACGGACGTTCCAGAGTCATGGACTTCGGCATTTCCGCCCACACCGGCAAGGACGATGTTCAGGCATTCACCGGCACGCCCGCCTACATGTCGCCAGAATATCTTTCCAATCATGTCATCAGCCCGCAGGGGGACATTTTCGCGGGCGGGCTGATTCTGTTTGAAATGCTCACCGGACAACGCGCCATACAGGGTCAGGGCGCCGCGCAGGTCATGCGCCGGATTGCCAAAGAAGGCTTCGTGTTGCCCACGGGAATCAACGGACTGGATGACCGTCTGGCCGCCATCATCATGCAGGCGACGGAATACGCGCCGGAAAAACGCTACGCCACCGCGCTGAAATTTCATCGCGCGCTGGAAGCCTACCTGCTGCCCGTCGTCGTCACCAGCGATGACGCCCCGCACAGCGCCGTGAATTTCCTGCTCCGCCGTATGCGTCTGAAAGGCGACTTTCCGGCGCTCTCGGAATCCGTGCGCGTCATCAACGAGATTATCGCCAACGATACCGACAGCATCGCGCGTCTCTCCGCCCTCGTCCTCAAGGATTTCTCGCTGACCAACAAATTGCTGCGTCTGGTGAATTCCGCCTGGTATCGTCAGGCAGGCGGCGGACACATCAGCACGGTTTCCCGCGCCATCATGCTGCTGGGCGTTGATGCCGTGCGAAGCGCCGCCGTCGCCGGTCTGCTCTTTGAACATCTGCAAAACAAGAGCAACGTCCGCGCCCTGAAAGAAGAATTCCTGCGCATCAACATGGCGGGGCTGCTCGCCCGCGTTCTTGCCCGTGGGCTGCATTACCCGGACGAGGAAGAACCCTTCATTTGCGCCATGTTTCACAATCTGGGCAGACTTCTGTCGCAATACTATTTCCCCGAAGAAAGCGAAGCCGTGCGCGGCTTGATGCTGCAAAAACGCCTGGACGAACAAGCCGCCTCGCAGGAAGTGCTGGGCGTGAATTTTGAGGAGTTGGGCATCAGCATCGCCAGACATTGGGGTTTTCCGCCTTCCATCATCAACAGTATGCGACGCGTGGAAGCCGAACAACTCTCCGGCAGCGACGCGCCGGAACAGCGTTTGCAGGCGCTCGCCATGTTCAGCAACGCCTTGTGCGCCGTCGTGGGCGACGCCCCGACGCACGGACGGGAAAACGACAGCGCCTTGCTGCAAAGCGTCGCCGCGCAATTTGGCGCGGCCATCCCCCTCTCCGAAGAAGAATTGACGCAAAGCCTGATGACGGCGATTGCCGAAACAAGGGAACTCGCCCAGACCATGCACGTCAATTTGCAACAAAGCCCGTTCGGTCGCGCGCTTTGCCAGTTCGGACAAGCGCCGGAAAGCGGCAACGAAAAAGAAACGGACGCGGACATGGCCATGGCGCGCACCGTCCTGTCAGAAGAACTGGCGCTGACGACGGGCGGATTCAGCGGTCATCATACGCGCCCGCTGGATGCGGAAGCCGTCCTGCTGGCAGGCATTCAGGACATCGGCAATGCCATGATTATGGTAGGCGACCAGTCGAAAAACATCCTGCGGATCGTTCTGGAAACCATGTACCGCACCACGACCTTTTCCCGCGTCATTTTATGCACCTGCGAGACGAGCGCCGGACACAAGCCCAAACGCATGTTGGGACGTTACGGTTTCGGGCAGGATGCCGACGCGCTGGTCGAAATTTTCAACTTCGACCTGGATTTCACCCCCGACGTTTTTCACGCCGCCACCGAAAAAGGCGTGGATATCCTGATTAAAGACGTAGACGACCCCGCCATCGCCAACCGCATCCCCGACTGGTATCGCCGCAACGTCACGGCAAAAAGCTTCATCCTGTTCCCGCTGACCGTGCGCCAACAACCCGTAGCCCTCATCTACGCCGACCGCGAACACGCTGGCGAAATCAACATCCCCAAAAAAGAACTCACCCTGCTCCGCGCCCTGCGAAATCAGGCGGTACTGGCGCTGCAAGTCAAACCGGCGTAGTACGCCGAAAACATAAAATCATGCTTCTGCCCATTCTGAAACCCGTTTTTAACTTCAACCGTAAGGAACCAGGGCAATTGCATGAATGCCATTGAAATCAAAGTGGCGGGAGCATCCTGCTCCCGCTCAGGCTGCTGACAAAGTTGCACAGAGCGTTTTTTTTGAGTGAGGTTTTCCTGGGAACGCCAGCGTCCACGCTGGCAGCGGTGTTTGTGCGGCAATCTGCGCTCAAAGTCGGCGTTCCCAGAAAGCTACTTCGGAGGTTTGTCAACAGTCTGGGCGGGAGCATCCTGCTCCCGCTGGCAGGTCACGGACAGGAGCAGGATGCTCCCGCCACTTTGATTTTCTCCCCCTCACCCCTTGTAGGGGCGGGTTTCAAACCCGCCCTGTGCTCCGACAATGCCACGGCGGGCAGGTTTGAAACCTGCCCCTACGAAATATCCCCTTACCCGCGATGTACACTCACAAGAGGAGAGCGTCAGCAAGACGGGCTTGCTATGGCAAAGGCATTCATGCGATTGCCCTGAGTAAGGAACTGAAATGAGCACAACGTTGCTGAGTCGAAGACAAGCTTACGAAAGCGATTGGCGACTTCGCGGTCTCGCCGACATCGCCTGCGTCAGCACACAAATTTTGAGGGGTTTCTTCCGTGACAGGTGGGCGAGAAATACGATCGCCAAGATACCTGATAGAATTGCGACCTTTATTTTGTTGCCCGCCCATGCGCCAGTTGCTTCTCGACCTGCTGCCGGAAACGCCGCCTTCCCTGGACAATTTTGTGCCGGGCGCAAATGGCGAGACGCTGACCGCCCTGTCGACCTGGCTTGCTGACGACGAAGCCCCCCGTACCAACGGTTTTTTGCTTTGGGGCGAAGCGGGGTCTGGCAAGAGCCATTTGCTGAAAGCCAGCGGTCTGTCTTATTGCGACGCGCGTCTTGATCCTTTGCTGTCTGCGCTGGCAGACAACGACACGGAAAATCTGGCGGTCGACCACGTTGAAGCGCTGAATCCTGCCGGTCAAGTCGCGCTGTTCAACCGTTTCAACCGCATCCACGCCCGTCGGGGGCGTTTGCTTTGCGCCGCCAATGTCGCGCCTACGCATCTGGCGTTGCGCGAGGATTTGCGTACCCGTCTGGGTTACGGTCTGATTTACCGGCTGTTGCCGCTTTCCGACGCGGAAAAATCGGCGGCGTTGGCGGAACAGGCGAAGACGCGGGCGATGCGTTTTCCCCGCGAGGCGCGGGATTATCTGCTGGCGCGCGCTTCCCGCGACATGCGGACGCTTTCGGCGTTGGTGGCGGCGCTTGACCGTTATTCGCTGGAACAAAAACGCCCCATCACCCTGCCCCTCCTGCGCGAAGTGCTGGCGGACGCTCCTCTGGAATGTGAATGCTGATGCAACTTGTACTCTTTGACCTGGACAACACCCTGCTTTCCGGCGACTCCGATTTTGCCTGGTCGGAATTCCTGATTAAAAAAGGCGCGCTGGATAAAGCCACGCAAGCCGCCAAAAATCAGGAATTTTTCGCCGCTTATCAGGCAGGCACGCTGGACATCCATGAATTTCTCAATTTTCAGTTAAAGCCGCTGGCGGCGCATCCCCGCGCCACGCTGGAAGCCTGGCATGCCGAATTCATGAGCCGCGTAATCCGCCCGATGATGGGCAAGGTCGCCCAAGCAAAAGTGCGCGCGCATCGGGAAGCCGGGCATCTCTGCGCGTTGGTGACGGCGACCAACAGTTTCGTCACCGGCCCCATCGCGCGGGCGTTTGGCATCGAACATCTGGTTGCCACCGTACCCGCCTGCGAAAACGGCGCTTTTACCGGAGCGGTGCGCGGCGTACCGTCCTTTCGCGAAGGCAAGGTCGCGCGGGTGGAAGCCTGGCTGGAAGCCCTGGGGTTGCACTGGGGCAGTTTTTCCGATACATGGTTTTACAGCGATTCGCACAACGACCTGCCGCTTCTGGAAAAAGTCAGCCATCCCGTCGCCACCAATCCCGACGAACGCCTTTCCCGACTGGCAAGCGAACGCGGCTGGGAAATCATCCGCCTATGCTAGGTTCATTCCGCATGTTCTCTCACCTCCTTCAAGTTATTGACGATGCTGCGTAAATTTATCAACCGGGTTTTGAAACTCGGCAAAGCCAATCCGGTCGCGCAGACCGAGCCAGCCGTCATCCCCGTGGACAGTCACGGCATCCACCGCGCCGACATCAGTTCCGGCAGCCGCCGCGTCTGCGAAGCGTTGCGCGAGCGCGGTTACAAGGCTTACGTGGTCGGCGGCGCGGTGCGCGACCTGCTCGTAGGCGCGCGCCCCAAAGATTTCGATGTCGCCACCAATGCCACGCCGGACGAAGTGCGCCGCTGTCTGCGCCGCTCCCGCCTGATTGGTCGCCGCTTTCAAATCGTCCATGCCTACATGGGGACGGAAGTCATCGAAATCACCACCTTTCGCGGCACGTTGGGCGACGACGCCAAAACCGACGAACACGGACGGGTGCTGCGCGACAACGTGTTCGGCAGTCAGGCGGAAGACGCCGCCCGCCGTGATTTCACCGTCAATGCCCTGTATTTCGACCCGAAAACCGAGCAGATTCTCGATTACCACCACGGCGTCGCCGACCTGAAGCAAAAAACCCTGCGGATGATTGGCGACCCCAAAACGCGCTACCGCGAAGACCCGGTACGCATGTTGCGCGCCGTGCGGCTGGCGGCAAAATTGGGGCTTTCCATCGACCCGGCGGCACGGCGTCCGATTCGGGAAATGGCAACCCTGCTGGAAAACGTGCCCGCCGCCCGCCTGTTCGACGAAATGCTGAAGCTGTTCACCAGCGGTCACGCCGTCAAATGCCTGCAACAACTACGCGCCGAAGGCTTGCACCACGGCACACTGCCCCTGCTGGACGTTATCCTGCGCGAACCGCAGGGCGAAAAATTTGTTCTGCTGGCGCTCGCCAATACTGACCAGCGCATCCGCGAAGGCAAAACCTCATCCCCCAGCTTTCTCTTCGCCGCCCTGCTCTGGCACGAAGTCACCCTCTGCTGGCAACGCTTCCAGCAGGAAGGCGAATCTCCCATTCCCGCGCTGTATCTGGCAATGGACGAAGTGTTGAAAGCGCAGGGCGAAAAACTCGCCATCACCCGCCGCATCGCCAGTGACGTTAAAGAAATCTGGGCATTGCAGCCGCGCTTTGAGCAACGCGCCGGCAAGCGACCCTACGGCGTGCTGGAACACCCGCGTTTTCGCGCCGCCTACGATTTTCTCTGTCTGCGCGGTCTTGCGGGCGAAATCGACACCGCGCTGGGCGCGTGGTGGCTGGATTTCCAGAACGCCGATGGCGAAGCCCGCGCGCAAATGCTGCTGCCCGCCGAAGCCACCCGGAAAAAACGCCACAGACGGCGGAAAAAATCGGCGTCCACGGATCACGAAGCGGGCGACGAATCCGCCCATGAAATGACAGACGAAACATCAGAACCCGCAGCCGAACAAACCGATGAATAACGCTCCCGCCCTCGCCTACATTGCGCTGGGGGCAAATCTGGGCGACCCGCAGGCGATGGTGCGAAATGCCATCGCCGCCCTGGACGCGCTACCCGATACCCGCCTCATCCGCGCCTCGTCCCTCTACCGCACTGAACCCGTCGGGCTGAAAGCCCAGCCGGACTTCATCAACGCCGTCGCCGCCATCCGCACAACGCTCGCGCCGCAAGACCTGCTCTGTGAACTGCAAAATCTGGAAGCCACGCATGGCAGAGTCCGCAGCATCCCCAACGCCCCGCGCACTCTTGACCTTGACATCCTGCTCTACGCCGATCAGGTGATCAACACCCCCACCCTCACCCTGCCGCACCCCAGAATGCGCCTGCGCGCCTTCGTCCTCGCCCCCCTCGCCGAAATCGCCCCCAAGCTGCAAATCCCCGGCAGAGGCAGTCTGGCGGCATGGCTTCCGGCAGTGGCGAACCAACGGATTTTGCGCCTACCCTGAAATCAGGCAGCCTTTCTTTCCCCTGCCTCCCAACCAATGCAAGCCAGCGCCACGGTACGCGGCACCGGATTTTGACCGCTCTTGTAGTAAGCCAACATGCGGCGCGATACGCCAATGGCGCGGGCAGCAGCATCCAGCGTGAGCTTGTTTTTTGCCATCCAGTTCCAGATGAATTCGTGCGAATACTCTCCGCTCTGTTCGATGGCGCGGGCACGCAGATTATCGGCGGCAAGTTCCAGATTATCGTCATTATCCCAAACCACAACCCGCCCACCTTCCGCAAGGGATGCCGTGGCGAACACCTCTGGATTTTCCAGCCGCGCAAGAGAACGGAAGGTTTTGATGATGCCCGACAAATCCAGCGTAAACCCCGCGCCATCCGCAAATTCCAGTTGCAGGCTCGTGGGCACGACTGGACGCGCGGATGTTAAAATGAATGGTTCAGGCATAATTTAATTCCTCCCATTTGGCTACCAATAATTCCTGATGCACGTCACCCCATTCGAGAGCCTCCGTCAGTTCTTTCTTGCCAACGCCACCCGCCAACACGACAAGGGTAGAGATTTCCACCAACGCCTCCCGACCATCGCTCGCCAGAATATGAAAATGCGGCGGCAAATGGTCGGCAGCGTAGAGGCAGATTTTGCAGCGAGAGAGGCGAATCATCGTTGGCATGGCGTCATGTTAGTGCAATGATTGCACTGCGTCAAACGGATTTTGCGCTTGGGCTGATTTTGCAAGGCAAAAATCGGGGACGCCCCGATTTCATTCAATAAAGCGGCATGTCAATCTTGTATTGCTCAAGCAGGGCTGGGTCATCGATGTCGATGATGTTGTTGTAATGAAGGACATCCTCGTTGGAAGCAAAGCAGCGGTCAAGCAGCGCAAGGACGATTTTCGTATAGCCCGTATAGCCCTTTCCTGCAAAGCTTATGCCTTTGGGCGGGTTAAGGCGACCAATGCCGCCAGCAGGGGCGACAAGGTGTTTGTTGGGATCTGCCCCGGAATTTTGGGGGGTAAGGCGGAGTAGCCACAGAATATCCGGTGGCACACGCTCTTCAATAGGTTTAGCTGCCGAATTGCGAGAGTCAGAAAGTTCCGTATTTGTGTACTCAACTACAAATTGACCGGCCTCGACTTCATTCAGCGGCATCGCCACGCCTGTCGGCACATTGCGTACGCCAGCCAGCACTGCTTGATCGGCAAGCAGTTGGCGCACGTTCCAGCGAACAACAGCATGGATCGACGGAACTGGCTTTCGTACAAGAGTAAGGTCTATCCAGGGGCTGGAAATCTTGCAACCGGAGATAACTCCGATGAATGGCATCACCGGAACGATGTACTCATCACGCATGACAAGAGGCCAGTGCACGAATTGAAGCCGGGAACGACGCTCCCATGCGGCTACCCCCATGCTTTCTGTGTCTTTGGCTTTGGTTATGCAGAGATTCTCTTTAGCCAGTTGGGTTGCAACGCGCTCCGTAACGGCAGTCACAAAGTCGCGAAAATGCGAGAGCGAAGGGTTTACTCCGGTGACGGAAGAATTGATCCCGCCATAGTCCGGTGTCATGATCTGAATCGGCACCGTATCGACGGGGCACGGTGAAACTTCTCCGGCAATGCCCGTACTGACCACCATCACCCCCGCCATGAAAATAAACCACGTTTTCTTTACAGACTCACTCACCAACGCAGTAGCAGAGAAACCCCACCCGGCAATAACCCTCAAACTCGTCTTGTCATCGAAATTCATGAGATTTCTCCTTGTGATAGTTTCAAATCAATAAAAAGGCTGCATGTCGATCTTGTATTGCTCAAGCAAGACCGGATCATCGATGTCGATGATGCTGTGGTAACGAAGAATTTCCTCGTCGAAGTTGTTGGAGGCAAAGCAGCGGTCAAGCAGCGCAATGACGAGCTTCGCATAGCCCTCCGCGCCCTTCATTCTTGCTATATCTCTGGATGAGCCATGGAGGGGGGGGCGGCGGAGCCCCCACAGAATATCCGGTGGTATGCGCTCTTCAAGCAACTTCACCGCGCGAGGGTCAGAAAGATCCGTATCTGTGTACTCCCCTATAAATTGACCAATCTCAATCTCATTCAGCGGCATCGCCACGCCTGTCGGCACATTACGCACGCCAGCCAGCACCGCCTGATCGGCAAACAGTTGGCGCTCGTTCCAGCGAACAACACCAGTGATCACCGGAACTGGCGTTCGTACAAAGGTAAAGTCTATCCAGGGGCTGGAAATCAAGCAGCCGGAGGTACCTCTCGTGAATGACTGCATCGGAACGGTGTACTCTTCATATATGTGAACAGGCCAGTACACAAATTGAAGCAGGGAGTGTCGCATCCATGCGGCGTCCCCCATGCTTTCCATGTCTTTGGCTCCGGTTATGCAAAGCTTCTCCTTGGCCAGTTGGGTCGCAACGCGCTCCGTAACGGCGGTTACGAAGGCGCGAAAATGTGGGAGGGTACGGGATATTTCGTCGGCAGAGAACTTGACCTTGGAGCCACCGTAATTTGGTGTCATGATCTGAATCGGCACCGTGTCGACGGGGCACGGTGAAACTTCCCCGGCAATGCCCGTGCTGACTGCCATCACACCCGCCATGAAAATAAAAAAACGAAACATTTGTATCCCTCACAAATCATGAAACAATCGTTGGGTGAATTTCTGCCATCAAACAGCCCATCATTCCTGACGCGCAGCGCCCCGTTCGAGCGCCTCCGTCAGTTCTTTCCTGCCAACGCCCCCCGCCAGCACAACTATACGCCATCCAATTTTTCTTTTCCCCATCCCGTAATCGCTGCTAGGATAGCGCCCCTGTATTTGATGGAGATTGCTCCACACCATGTCCGCGCAAACCCAAACCCGCCGCCTGACCCTGACTGACCTTGCCCGCTGGTATCAGGCGGGGGAAAAGCTCGTTATGCTCACTTGCTACGACGCCAGTTTCGCCGCGCTCTCGGAAGAGGCGGGCGTGGAGTTGTTGCTGGTCGGCGATTCGCTCGGCAATGTGGTGCAGGGGCAGGACACCACGCTGCCGGTGACGCTGGAACACATGATTTACCACACCGAAGCGGTGGTCAGAGGCTCAAAGCGGGCGCTGGTGGTGTCGGATATGCCATTTGGCACGTCGCAAATCAGCCCGCAGGATACTTTTCGCAACGCCGCCCGCCTGATGGCGGCAGGAGCGCAGATGGTGAAGATTGAAGGCGGCGCGGAAATGGTGGCGACGACGGAGTTTTTGACCCGTCGCGGCATTCCGGTTTGCGCCCATCTCGGTCTGACGCCGCAATCGGTGCACCAGTTGGGCGGCTTCCGGGTGCAGGGGCGCGACGAGGCCGCCGCGCAAAAACTCTTGAACGACACGCTATCGCTGGAACAGGCGGGCGCGAGCTTCGTGGTACTGGAAGCCATTCCCGCGCTGCTGGCGGCGGAAATCACGCGGCAGTTGTCGATTCCTGCCATCGGCATCGGCGCGGGGGCGGAAACCTCCGGTCAGGTGTTGGTATTGCACGACATGCTGAACATCAGCGCCGGTAAAAAAGCGCGTTTTGTAAAAAATTTCATGGCGGGCGCGGAAAGCATCCAGGCAGCCGTCGCCGCCTATGTTGCGGAAGTCAAGGCGGGAACGTTTCCTGCTGCGGAACATACTTATTAGTCAATATGCAAACCCACCACCAAATCCCCGCCCTGCGTCAATCCTTGCAAGGCAAAACCCGCATCGCTTTCGTACCCACCATGGGCAATCTGCATGAGGGGCATCTCACCCTGATGCGCGCCGCCCGCAAATATGCGGAGACGGTGGTTGCCAGCATTTTCGTCAATCGCCTGCAATTCGGCGTGGGTGAGGATTTTGAGCAGTATCCGCGCACCTTGCGGACGGACAGCGAAAAACTCGCGGCGACGGGCGTGGATGCGCTGTTTGCGCCGTCGGAAAACGACTTCTACCCGGAGCCACAAGGCTATTTTGTCGAGCCGCCCGATTTTCAACACCTGCTGGAAGGCGAATTCCGTCCCGGACATTTTCGCGGCGTGGCGACGGTGGTGTTGAAGCTCTTTAACTGCGTACAACCGCAGGTCGCGCTGTTCGGCAAGAAGGATTACCAGCAGTTGATGCTGATTCGCGCCATGACCCGCCAACTGGCGCTGCCCATCGAGATTGTCGGCGTCGATACCGTGCGCGCCCCCGATGGTCTGGCGTTGTCTTCCCGCAATAACTACCTCGCGCCCGCCGAACGCGCCGAAGCGCCGCGCCTGTATCAAACCTTGAACGAACTCAAAGCGGATTTGTTGCGCGAAGGGCTGGACAAGCGCGAAATTCTGGAACAAAAAGCGCGTAAAAATCTGGACAAACACGGCTGGAAGACAGATTATCTCGCCGTGCGGCAACAATCCGACCTGCAACTTCCTTCGCTTGCGGGTCAAAAACTGGTGATTGTTGCCGCCGCAAGGCTGGGGCAGACGCGGCTGATTGATAATCTGGAAATCTGATTTTCCGCACTGCGAATCGTGTTGGCTTCAAGTGTTGCCCGCGTAGCCATTCTTTGTTTGACAGCGATAAATTTGCCGCTACAATGCCCTTCCCCGAACACCTCCCCCAATCTTGAGACGGATGACGCCATGCAAAGAATCATGCTCAAGTCCAAGCTGCATCGAGTGACGACAACCCATTCCGAGCTGAATTACGAAGGCTCCTGCGCGATTGATGAGAATCTGCTGGAAGCTGCCGACATCAAGGAATACGAGCAGATTGACATCTGGAATATCAACAATGGCGAGCGGTTTACGACCTACGCCATTCGCGCCGAGCGCGGTTCCGGCATTATTTCGGTCAACGGTTCCGCCGCTCGCAAGGCCGCGCCCGGCGATTTGCTGATTATCGCCAGCTTCGTGAACCTGACCGAACCGGAAATCGCCAAACACGCGCCCCGGCTGGTCTACGCCGACGCTGACAACCGCATCGCCCGCACCAGCCACAAAATTCCCGCGCAATCGGTGGAACACGCCCAAGCCGCTTGACGCGGCTTTGCCAACCCCTACCGCCTAACGCGGCTTTGCCACCACTCAAAAAACCCGACGCCGCGAAATGGGGCGTCGGGTTTTTTAATTCTCTGCTATGATACTGTATATTTGAACAGTCAAAAGCGGGTTCATCATGGTTAAGCTCACCCTGCGCCAGCAGGAAATCATTGATTTCATTAAAAATAATATCGAGATTCTGGGCGCGCCGCCGACGCGGGCGGAAATTTGCCAGTCCTTCGGCTTCGCCTCGCCCAACGCGGCGGAAGACCACCTCAAGGCGCTGGCGAAAAAAGGCGTCATCGTGCTGGAAGCGGGTTCGGCGCGTGGCATCCGGCTGGTGGAACAGCTTGGGCTGCCGCTGATCGGCTCGGTCGCCGCCGGTTCGCCCATTCTGGCGGTGGAAAACGTGCAGGCGCGTTACACGCTGGACGCCAGCCTGTTTTCGCCACGCGCGGACTATTTGTTGCGTGTGCGCGGTCTTTCCATGCAAAACGCCGGAATTTTCGATGGCGACCTGCTCGCCGTACATAAAACCGCCGAAGCAAGGGAAGGTCAGATTGTCGTCGCGCGGCTGGCGGACGATGTAACCGTCAAACGCTTTCACCTCTGCCCGGAATACGTCGAACTGATCGCCGAAAACCCGGATTTTCAACCCATTCGCGTTTATCCCGACCGTGAAGATTTTGTCATCGAAGGCGTCGCGGTAGGGCTGATTCGCGCGGGTTCACCCGCATGAACGCGCCCGAAATCCGCCCGGAACAGTCGCGGGAACTGCTGCAAACCCTGCACATCCTGACCCTTGATGGCAAACTGAATCAGGACACGCGGCGAAAGTTAAAGCAGGTTTATCACCTGTTCGGCTTCATCGAACCCTTGCTTGCCGAACTGGACGCCACCGATCATGATTACAGCATCATCGACCACGGCGCGGGCAAGTCCTATCTGGGGTTCATCCTCTACGACCTGTTTCTGAAAGCACGACAAAAAGGGCATATTTACGGCGTCGAAACAAGGCAAACGCTGGTGGAAAGCTCACGCGCGCTGGCGGCAAAGCTGGATTTTCTCCGCATGACGTTTTTGCGCCTCACCGTGGAAGACGCCATCACCTCCCCCGCCCTGCCCGCCCGCGTCGATATGGTCACGGCGCTACACGCCTGCGATACCGCCACGGACGACGCCATTCGCTTCGCGCTGGAAAAAGACGCCCGTTTCATCGCGCTGATTCCCTGCTGTCAGGCGGAAGTCGCCGCCGCCCTGCGCCGCAACAAGGCACAAGCGCTGGCGGCAACGCCGCTCTCTGAACTCTGGCGACACCCGATACACAGCCGCGAATTCGGCAGCCACGTCACCAACGTCCTGCGCGCCCTGCTGCTGCAATCACACGGTTATCAGGTCAGCGTGACCGAACTGGTCGGCTGGGAACATTCCATGAAAAACGAACTCATCATCGCCCAAAAAACCCGCAACCATCGCGGCGACGCCCGCCCCCGCGCCGAAGCGCTGCTGGCAATGCTGCGTCTGGAAGCACTGCGTCCGCGCTTTATTTACTGATCCGGCAGTTGAATGCCCGTCGCCTCTACGACAATCTCCATGCTCCTCATCTGACGGCATCGCCAAAGAACCCGCCCCCCTGCTCGTGATAGACTCGTACCTCGACCCGAACACGCTTTTTCAACCCGCATGACCTCAACGCCTGTTACTCCCCCACCCGCAGCCAGCAACGCCACTGCCACCATTGCGACCTGGCGGCAAACGCCGCTGGGTCAGTATGTGTTGGCGTGGGAGCAGGAAAAGCTGGATACGGCGTTAGCGGATGTCTTCGGCTACAACGCCTTACAACTGGGAATGCCGGAGCAGGATTTTTTACGCGCCAACCGCATCGCCCTGCGCCAGACCATCGCCCTGCCCGCCGACGCCGTAAACGACACCCGCGCCCCGCATCTGCTCGCTGAATTCTCCCAACTGCCCATCGCCTCGCAAAGCATAGACCTGCTGCTCTTGCCGCATGTGCTGGAATTCCATCCCGAACCGCACCAGATTTTGCGCGAAGCCCTGCGTATCCTGCGTCCCGAAGGTCGCCTGTTCATTCTCGGTTTCAACCCGCTGTCGCTCTGGGGACTCACCCGCAGCCTGCCGGGACGCGCGCGCGGGCAATCCAGACACGGGCAATATCTCTCCGTCCTGCGTCTGCGCGACTGGCTGAAATTGCTGGATTTTGAAGTCGACCGGGGCGCGTTCGGCATCTATGTCCCGCCCTGCAAGAGCGAAACCTGGCTACGCCGCTGGCATTTCATGGAACTGGCGGGCGATCGCTGGTGGGGATTCGCGGGCAGCGTCTACATGCTGCGCGCCATCAAACGGGTCGCCGGAATGCGCCTCATCCTGCCCGCCTGGGATACAGGCAAAAAACTCGCCGCCAAGGCGCTCACCCCCGCAACAAACCGAACGCACAAGGAACCCCGCGAGGAAGCTCCCTATGACGGATAAGACCATCGACATCTACACCGACGGCGCCTGCAAGGGCAACCCCGGTCCCGGCGGCTGGGGCGCGTTGCTCGTCAGCGGCGAACACGCCAAAGAATTATGCGGCGGCGAAGCGAACACCACCAACAACCGCATGGAACTCACCGCCGTCATTCAGGCGCTCGCCGCCTTGAAACGCAAGGCAAGCGCGCGCGTACATACCGATTCCAAATATGTGCAGCAAGGCATCAGCCAGTGGATACACGGCTGGAAAAAAAACGGCTGGAAAACCGCCAGCAAAGCGCCCGTAAAAAATGTCGATTTATGGCAGGAACTCGACCGCCTCGCCGTCCTGCACGAACTGGAATGGGTCTGGGTCAAGGGACACGCGGGACATCCCGGCAATGAGCGGGCGGACGCGCTGGCGAATCAGGGGGTTGAGGGTGTGTGGTAAGGTCGCGCGCTGTTCAATAGACCAGATAAAATCCGGGTGGAAATAATCATGTCCTGCTTTTTTAGTCGTGCCGTACCGCGCTACGGGATGTTCATCCTGATGTTGGTCACTGTTGTTGCCTGTACCGAATCGTTTGCCCCAGACAACGAGCTTGATCCGCCTACACTGAAGCAATCTTTGGCGGCGCTCCAGGGGCGTTTTGACAAACTCCCTGATAATGACGATTATATATACTCACGACATCAGGAATTGATCGATATCGTCCTTGCCCATACGCCGGGAGCGCGGCGCGATTTTCTTGCCGCTGAAACACTCCTTGAGTTTGTTGATTGTCTTGATGAGCAGTCGCCTTCCGCTTCAATGTTTGGCAACCAGACGGTTCCATTGGGATGGGTTTGCCATGCTGCGCTTACGGGATTTGTCTATCACGAGGAAGTTGATGCCGATGGTGATATTGTTCCAGCCTGGGCTGGCTATCCATCTTTTCCCCCCTCGCGGCAAGAGATGCAAGCCGCCAAGTCCGCCTGGGAAAAGGTGATTTTCGAGAAGCAATACCGCTTTCCTTGACATTCAGGTCACAGCGCGTAGGGCGGCGTAATCCATCACTGTGCCGATGCTCATGGGGAAACTGCCAAGTGTCGGAATAGTAAAACGCATTTCGACCTGCTCGCTGCCCGTCCATGCTACGCTGTTGATTCCTGACCTCTGATACCTGCCATGCGCCAAATCATCCTCGACACTGAAACCACCGGACTTAACCCAAAGAATGGAGACCGCATCATCGAAGTTGCGGGCGTGGAAATGAAGAACCGCCGCCTCACGGGGCGGCATCTGCATTATTACTGCAACCCGGAACGCGAAGTTGACGCGGGCGCGCTGGCGGTGCATGGCATCACTGACGAGTTTCTCGAAGACAAACCGAAGTTCGCGCAGATTGCCAAAGACCTCATGGAATTCATCAGCGGGGCTGAACTCGTGATTCACAACGCCCCGTTCGATGTCGGCTTTCTCGACATGGAGTTTTCCCGCCTCGACCTGCCGCCCACGCGGGAAATCTGCGCCAGCGTGCGCGACACCCTGAAAATGGCGCGTGAACTGCATCCCGGCAAACGCAACAGTCTGGACGCCCTCTGCGACCGCTACCAAATCAGCAACGCTCACCGCACCCTGCACGGCGCGTTACTGGACGCCGAACTGCTGGCAGAGGTCTACCTCGCCATGACACGCGGGCAGGAAAGCCTGATGATGGATTTGTCGCCGCCAGCGCCCAAAGCGCATGTCGACCGCGATTCCTCCAAAACCGACAAACCCCGCCCCGCCCTGCTCGTCCGCCGCGCCAACGCCGCAGAAGCCGCGCTGCATCAGCAAGTGCTGGAACACATCCAGAAGGAAAGCGGAGGAAAGTGCGTGTGGGTTCAGGCATCAGGGGGCGGGGTTCAGGAATCAAAAGCGGAACCAACCTGATTCCTGGATGGTTTTTACAATCACAAAAAAACTCCCAGTAGGCGGCATCAAGTAGGGCTGTCTAGGTAGGGCGGTTTCTCCGAAACCGCCGGACATTCATTAATCCGGCGCGTTCGGAGAACGCGCCCTACCTTAAAAGCTTGCGGGCGATGGAGCATCGCCCGCAAATTATTTCCGCGCCGGAATCTTCTTTGGCGCCTGTTTCGGCAGGCGGTAGCTACCCGGATTTGTCACCACCCTTGCTTTCTGTCGCGTCGGCGCGTCGGGATTTGCGGTGATTTCCAGCGTCTTTACTCTGGGTGGCGCGTTCGCTTCCCGTTCCATACGCGCGTAGCGGGCGCGTAATGCCGCGATGTTGCGGTCGATGTCGGTGGGCGACAAGCCTTTGGCAATCAGGTGGCGACGCGCTTTCAGGAGCATGTCCAAATCTTCCGGCACGGCTTCCGAACGGGTGTCTTTGCCCCAGTTTTCCTTGGGCTGATTGGCGGCGGCGATGAAGGCTTCCGGGTCGCCAATCAGTCGCGCGAGGTTAAGCTGGTTGTAGCGCATCGCCCATTCCATCGCCCCGTCGCCCCAATCGTTTCGCAGACGGGTGTTCGCGCCGCGCTCAATCAGGAGTTTGGCGGCTTCCTGCTTGCCGTCGTAAATCGCCATCATCAGGGGCGTCGAGCCATTCGGACTGCGCGCATTGATGTCTGCCCCCCGCGCCAGCAAATCGGCCACCAGTTTCTGGTCGCCCGTAAAAGCCGCGTAATGCAACGCCGACCATTGCCCCGGCGGGCGGTTTAACTCCGCGCCATGCGCGAGCAGCCAGTCCATCGCCTCGCGTTTGCCCTTCCACGCCGCCAGCAACAACGCCTGTTCGCCCGCGCTGTTTTCCAGATTCACATTCGCGCCGTAGCTGAAAAAGAGTTCCAGCATGGGCAGATTGCCTTCCCACGCCGCAATCATCAGCCCGCTGCCGATGTGGTCAGCCTGATAATCCGGCGGTAACCCCTGTTCCAGCCACGCCTTCGCCTGCGCCAGATCCCCCAATTCCAGCGTTACGCCGAAACGGATGGGCGTCGGTGGAGTAAAATCACCCGCCACAGACGAAAGGGGCAGACAAGCCAACACGCCTACTGCCACCATTGCCACGGCTTTCCGAAAACACGCGCATCGCATAAAAACTCCTCGACTCAAAGCACAAGACATGACGCCCAAAACAAGCCGGATTTTCGCATGAATCAAGCAGGCGCACCCCTTACACTTCTCTTTGCCCTGCTGTTCTCGCTGCTCGCGCATACCGGACTGATTTTTGGCGTACCGGAACAATGGCGGCAACCCGCGCCAACGCCGCCGCAATCGCCACCACTTCTCGCCCGCCTGGTCGAATCGCGGTACGCGCTGGAGTTGCCGCCAGAGGTCGAACTGCGCCTCGACGCCAGCGACGAAGAACTCGCGCCGCCAACAAGCGCCCCGCAAAAACCGCTGCGCGCTCGCCCCACTCCGCCCACGCCGGAAAAAACGCCCCTCGAAAACCTCGCCGCATCCGCCCGCAGCCAGTTAGACCAGCTCGCCCGACAGGAAGGCTTTTACCCGCTGGAAGCCATCCAGAACCGCTGGCAGGGCGAAGCCTGGGTGCAGATTTTTCTGGACGCGGGCGGCAATGTCATCGCCGCCCGCATTGAGGAGGGCAGCGGCTTTCCCATCCTTGACGCCGCCGCCCTGAAAGCCGCCCGCGCCCTGAAAAGCCTGCCCGCCGACGGTCTGGAATCCGCCATCCTGCCTGTACGCTTCCGGCTGACGCGGTAATTCGATTGCAACTGGTGGCTACGCCGCCGCAAATTGCTGTAACCTGTCACCTGTTCCCTGTCACCTGCCCCCCAAAATGCGCCTGCTCGTTATCGAAGACAACCGCGACATCCTTGCCAATATCCTCGACTATCTCCAGTTGAAGGGCTATGTCGTCGATTGCGCCGAGGACGGGCTTTCCGGGCTGCATCTGGCGGCGACGCAGCATTACGACCTGATTGTGCTTGACCTCATGCTGCCCGCCATCGACGGCTACGAAGTCTGTCGGCGGTTACGCGAGGACGCGCGTATCGACACGCCCATTATCATGCTCACCGCGCGTGACACGCTGGGCGACCGTTTGCAGGGTTTTTCCGTCGGGGCGGACGATTATCTCATCAAGCCCTTTGCGCTCTCGGAGCTGGTGGCGCGTGTCGAAGCCGTGTTGCGCCGCGTTTCCGGCGGGCGCAAACGTCTGCTTACCGTGGAAGATTTGCGCTACGACCTCGACACCCTGCAAGTCGACCGGGCGGGAAAGCCCCTGAAACTGAATCCGCTCGGTCTGAAACTGCTCGCCGTCCTGATGCAGAAAAGCCCCGCCGTGGTGCGGCGGGAAATTCTGGAAGAAGCCTTGTGGGGCGACGACATTCCCGACAGCGACAGCCTGCGTAGCCACATCCACCAACTGCGGCAGGTCGTGGATAAACCCTTTGCGACGCCGCTGCTTCACACTGTGTTTGGCATCGGCGTTCGTCTCGCGAAAGACGCGGAACATGCCTGAACGCATGACCCGCCAGCCATTTTTCCGCCGCATCGTCATCGCCTTTACCCTGATGACATTCGTGGTCAGCGGCATGATGTCGCTGGCGATGTTTTATGCCATACGCTCGATCGAACAAGACCTGGTTTCACGATCGCTGGACAAGACGCTGGATCGCGTCCTGAACGAAGACTTGAGCGAAGGCAAAATGCCTGACCTGAATACGGATACCTGGTTCTTTGCTTCTGACCGCCCGGAATACGCCATCCCGGAACAGTTGGCAGAGGCCACTCCGGGATTCAGCGAAATCGTGACCGATGATGAAGCCTATTACATATTTGTCCGTGAAATCGGCGAACAGCGTTACATCCTGATGCAGGATCAGCACGAATTTGAACGCTATGAAAGAAATATCTTCAAGCTTCTGTTCGCGGGTTTTCTGCTCACCGTCGCGGGCGCATGGGGGCTGGGTCGGTTGACCGCGAAGCGGGTCATGGCGCCGGTCAGCCGTCTGGCGGAGGAAGTGCGTCAGCGGGAATCCTTGCGGACATCGACCACGCCGCTGGCGGAGCATTACGCGAACGACGAAATCGGGCGTCTGGCGGAAGCCTTCGACACCAGCCTGCAACGACTGGGCGAGGCGCTGGAACGGGAGCGTCTGTTCACCAGCGATGTCAGTCACGAACTCCGCACACCCTTGATGATTATCGCCACATCCTGCGAACTGCTCGCCGCCGACAATCTGAACCCGCGTGAACGCGAGCAAATCGAGCGCATTGCCCGCGCCGCCGAAGAAATGCGAAGTCTGGCGGAAACTTTTTTGATGCTGGCGAGAAGTTCAGGAAACAGGAGACAGGGGACAGAGGACAGCATGGGGACGCTG
Source organism: Zoogloeaceae bacterium (assembly GCA_031287525.1). Lineage (GTDB taxonomy): Bacteria > Pseudomonadota > Gammaproteobacteria > Burkholderiales > Rhodocyclaceae > Azovibrio. The sequence continues at coordinate 25,296 of JAITSU010000068.1, forward strand.
GTCGACATTGCCGGGGAACAATATGCGCGCTGGTTGCCTGAGATGCAAAACAAGGGGCTGGAATTCGGGATGTCCATAGAAGCCGCGCCCGCAGCCTTGCCCCTGAACGCCGTCCTGCTACGCGCCGTGCTCGGCAATCTGCTGCGTAACGCATGGCATTACACGGAACAGGGTTGGGTGCGACTGGCGCTGGAAGCCGATGGTTTCAGGGTCGAAGACAGCGGTATCGGGATTCCCGAACAGGAAAAAGAACAGGTTTTCCAACCCTTCACCCGTGGCGCGCAGGCGCGCGGCGAAGGTCTGGGATTAGGGCTGTCGCTGGTCAGGCGCATCTGCAAAAATCAGGGTTGGGACATCACGCTGGACGCGCTGCCCGAAGGCGGCAGCCGTTTTCGGGTCAGGCTGCGGTAGAGAATTTTTGCGTTGCCCTGTTTTTGTTTATACAATAACGGGTATGGAAGTCGAATTCGACCCGGCGAAAGACGCCATCAACCGCAATAAGCATGAGGGGCTTTCGCTCTCGCTGGCGGCGGAAATGGATTGGAGCGCGGCGCTGATAGAGCCGGACGAGCGATTTTCTTATGACGAAATCCGTTTGAACGCGATTGTCCCGCTGGGGAATCGCCTTTACCGGATTACCTTTACCGAGCGCGGCGAGAAAATGTGCCCCATCAGTTTGCGTTATGCCAAAAAGAGAGAGGTTGCCGATTATGTCCAGAGATACCGTTAAAACCATAGACGGGCGGGTGTTTGAACTGCCGACCGACGAAGAAGACGCCCGCATTACGGCGGCAGCTTTAGCTGACCCTGACGCGCTCCCCATGACAGATGAGCAGCTTGCAAGGATGCGTCCGGCGCGGGAAGTTCTCTCCCCTGCGCTATATGCCGCGCTTACGGGTAAAGGCGGTCGCCCAAAATCCGCCACGCCAAAAGTATTCACGGGTATCCGCTTCGATGCCGACGTGCTCGCCGCCCTGAAAGCCACCGGCAAGGGCTGGCAGACACGGGTGAATGACGCCATGCGCGAATGGGTAAAAACGCATTCGGCGGCATAGCGGGCGGCGGTCATCATGCCGCCGTTTTTATCCCTGCTCATGCCGAAATCATTTAATCGCCATAAAACCGCGCGCCCTGCCCTGCGTCGAAGGCGTGGATAAACGCCTGGAAAATTTTTGTGTTTTCCTGTTTTTGTGCATACAATAACGCTCATGGAAATCGAGTTCGACCCGGACAAAAATTCCGAAAACACCAGAAAGCACGGGACTCCCCTGTCCGAAGCAAGCAATTTTGAGTGGGATACGGCGGTTGTCTGGTCGGATCATCGCTTCGATTACGATGAAAACCGGATGCGCGCCATAGGCTACATCGGAATGACGCTTTACAGCCTCGCCTTTGTCGAGCGTGGAGAAAAAGACCGAATCATCAGCCTGCGTCGCGCGACGAAAACAGAAAGGGAAATTTATGCCCGCGCTTAAACCAGAAACCGTTATCCCGACGCCGGAAGAAGACGCCCGCATTACGGCGGCGGCTTTGGCTGACCCCGACGCGCCGCCGCTAACCGATAAAGAATGGGAAATTGCCCGCCCGTTTGCCAGAATCGGACGCAAGCCATACGCCGAGCCAAAAAAAGCGCACATCACCCTGCGCCTTGATGTAGACGTGCTCGCCGCCCTGAAAGCCACCGGCAAGGGCTGGCAGACACGGGTGAATGACGCCATGCGCGAATGGGTGAAAACGCATTTGGCTGCATAGCGGGCGGCGGTCATCATGCCACCGTTTTTACCCCTGCTCATGCCGAAATCATTTAATCGCCATAAAACCGCGCGTCCTGCCCTGCGCCGAAGGCGTGGATAAACGCCATCCGTTCCGATATTTCCGGCTTCGTCATCCGGCGCGTTCGGGTCAAAAGTCGTCGCGCGTCTGTTTTCACGCTTTTTTCACATTCTCTTGACAAAAGACTGACGGCCTCCAGCCGAAAATGACGGCTTTCCATTTGGAGCGCCGCATGATGCCGTCACCAATCCCCGAACTCGAATTTTCGCGCAAATACGACCAGCAGCACGCTGAAAGCTATTTCCGCAAACACCGGCAAGGCATCTCCCGCCGCCTGTCAAACCTGCGGGAAATCCAGATTGCCCGCAAGGCGCTACACCTCGCGGGCAACCCCGCGACCGTGCTTGACCTGCCTTGCGGGGCGGGGCGTTTCTGGCCGATGTTGCTGGAACAGCCGGAACGCGCGCTGCTTGCGGCAGATAACTCCCAACACATGCTGGACGTTGCCCTGACCCGGCAGCCCACCGAAATAACCCGGCGCGTCACGACTTTCCAATCTTCCGCTTTCGCCATCGAATTACCCGACGCCGCCGTTGACTGCCTTTTTTGTATGCGTCTTCTGCACCACATTGGAGACGCCCAACATCGTCTGGCGATGCTGCGCGAATTTCATCGCGTCACCCGCGACACGCTGATCGTCTCCTTGTGGGTAGACGGCAATTACAAAGCCTGGAAACGTAAAAAACTCGAAACGACACGCTTCCGTTCAGAAGGCGATCATGCCAATCAAAACCGCTTCGTGATCGCCAAAACGACGATTGAGACCGAATTTCGTCAGGCAGGATTTCACATCGTCGGTCATTTCGATTTTCTGCCCGGCTACGCCATGTGGCGCGTTTATACCTTACGCAAAACAGGGGCATAAACCATGCTCAAAAAGACGCTCGCCATTTTACACGCACGCCCTACGCTGAAAAGTGACCGCCTTTTGCTCATCGCCGCGTTTTATCTGGGCTTTTGCCTGAATTTCAGTCTCTGGCGTTACACCGCGACCTATCTTGACATTGACAGTCTGCATACGCTCGCCTTCGCGGTCAGTTTTCCCGTATTGCTGATGGCCACGATTCTGCTGCTCATCAACCTGTTCGCCTGGCCATATCTTGTGAAGCCGATTTTGCTGGCGCTCATCATGATATCCAGCGTCGCCAATTTCATGATGTTCAATTACGGCGTACTGCTTGACGTAAGCATGATTCAGAATGTTTTTGAAACCGACACGCGCGAAGCCTTTGCGCTGGTGAGCTTCACCGGCATCGTCTGGGTGTTTTTTACAGGCGTTGTTCCGGCGCTGCTGCTCACGCGCCTGAACATACAATACCGCCCCGCCCTGCGAGAGGCTGGAATCAGGGTGGCGTCCATCCTGTTATGCGGCGTATTGGCATGGGGCATTCTCTCCGTGTTCTACAAGGATTACGCTTCTTTTGGACGAGCGCATACCGAAATCAAACACTTGATCAGCCCCATCAACTACATTTTCTCGACGGCGCGTTATCTGAAACGCCAGAGCATCGCCTCGCGTGATTTCAAAATCCTTGACCCTCATCCGAAACTCGCCGCCAGTCACGAAACCTCGGACGAAACCCCGGACGCCGCCCCGCGTGTTCTGGTTCTCGTTATCGGGGAAACCGCGCGCGCCAGTTCCTTTGCCCTGAATGGCTACGCGAGACCCACCAATCCGCAACTGAGTCAGGAAGAGGTCATCAATTTCAGCAATGTCGCTTCCTGCGGCACGGCAACCGCCATTTCGCTCCCCTGCATCTTTTCCGCCAAGTCGCGTACAGAATTCTCCAAAGACGCCGAATACAAGGTGCAGAACCTGCTTGACCTTCTGAAACTGGCGAATTACGACATTCTCTGGCGCGAGAATGACGCTGGCTGCAAAAGCGTCTGCGATCGCGTACCCACCGAAAAAATCACGGTCAATTTACCTTCCCGCTTTTGCGACGGGCACAACTGCATCGACGAGGCGCTGCTCGAAAACCTTGATGAACATCTCGCCACGCTGACGCGAAACACGGTCATCGTGCTGCACGCCATCGGCAGCCACGGTCCCGCCTATTACGAACGTTACCCGGAAGCTTTTCGTCAATTCACGCCGGATTGCCGCATAGCCGACCTGACGCGGTGCAGTCAGGCGGAAATCATCAACAGCTACGACAACACCATTCTCTACACCGACTTTTTTCTGGCGGAAGCCGTCCGCATGTTGAAACGTTTTCCAAACCTCAAATCCAGCCTGCTCTATGTTTCCGATCATGGCGAATCTCTGGGTGAAAATGGTCGCTACCTGCATGGGATGCCCTACGCCATCGCCCCGGACAACCAGAAAAAAGTCCCCATGATTTTCTGGCTGTCAGAAAAACAGGCAAAAGACGACCGTCTGGACGCAAATTGCGTCCGACAACACGCCGCCGAAAACGCCTACTCGCACGACAACCTGTTCCATTCCCTGCTGGGTTTGTTGCGGGTCGACGCCAAACCATACGACGACAGGCTGGATATTTTCGGAAGCTGCCGCAAACCCGATACAACCCTCTGAAGAACGGCGAAGTCGCGGCGAACTTACCGGATATCCCAACGCTCCACATGCATGGAAACGCCGCAAAGCCTTGCGATGGTGTGACGCACACGCGCGGGATCGCCGCTGGTCGCCAGTTGTAATTGACCGTGACCGCCCAAACCGGCTTCGCTCATCAGGCGGCGCTCTACCTGTCGCGCTACGGCTTCGCCGGTGTCGACGAGGGTGACGCCGCTGGGCAGGCGGGCGGCGATGCCTTCTTTCACCCAGGGGTAATGGGTGCAGCCCAGTACCACGACATCGACTCCGGCATGCGCCAGAGGGGGAACGTAGGTATCCAGCAGACGCTCTACGCTGGCGCTTTGCGGACCTTCGGTTTCGATGGCTTCCGCCAGCCCCGGACAAGCTTGCGGCAGAACGGTGAGGTGATGGGCATAGGTTTTGACCAGATGGGCGAAGCGTTGGCTTGTCAGTGTGCGGGTGGTCGCCAACACGCCGAGGACGCCGCTTTTGGTCAGCGCCGCTGCCGGTTTGACGGCGGGTTCCAGCGCCACGACGGGTTTGGGAATTGACGCCCGAACCAACTCGGCGGCGGCGGCGGTGGCGGTATTGCAGGCGACGACAACGGCTTTCGCCCCGCGCGCGGCTAGCGCCGCCGCAATCGCCTGGCTACGCGCTTGAATGAAGGATTCGGGTTTGTCGCCGTAGGGCAGATGGCGGGTGTCGGCAAAGTAGATAAAATCTTCACCCGGCAGCCGCGCCCGCAACGCTTGCAGGACGGTCAACCCGCCCAGGCCGGAGTCGAAAACGCCGATGGGCTGATGAGCGAGCGGGGGATTCATGATTCAGGAATCAAAGGCAATGCGGACAATAGCGGTTTTGATCCCTGTCCCCTGATCCCTGTCAGCTATTGTTCGGATCGACAAAGCTACGCAGCTTGTCGGAACGGGTTGGGTGACGCAGCTTGCGTAACGCCTTGGCTTCTATTTGCCGGATGCGCTCGCGGGTGACATCGAACTGTTTGCCGACTTCTTCCAGCGTGTGGTCGGTGTTCATTTCGATGCCGAAACGCATCCGCAAGACCTTGGCTTCGCGCGGCGTCAGGGTGTCGAGAATTTCTGCCGTGACTTCGCGCAGGCTGGAATACATGGCGGCTTCCGCCGGAGCGAGCGTGGCGGTGTCTTCGATGAAATCGCCCAGATGGGAATCGTCGTCGTCACCAATCGGCGTTTCCATGGAGATTGGCTCCTTGGAAATTTTCATGATTTTCCGCACCTTGTCTTCGGGCATTTCCATGCGCTCCGCCAGGGTCGCGGGGTCAGGCTCCAGGCCGGTTTCCTGCAAAATCTGGCGGCTGATGCGGTTCATCTTGTTGATGGTTTCGATCATATGCACCGGAATGCGGATGGTACGCGCCTGGTCGGCAATCGAGCGGGTAATCGCCTGACGAATCCACCAGGTGGCGTAGGTGGAAAACTTGTAGCCGCGCCGGTATTCAAATTTATCCACGGCTTTCATCAAGCCGATGTTGCCTTCCTGAATCAAATCAAGGAATTGCAGCCCGCGATTGGTGTATTTTTTGGCGATGGAAATGACCAGGCGCAGGTTGGCTTCGGTCATTTCGCGCTTGGCGCGACGCGCCTTGGCTTCGCCGCTGCTCATTTGCTTGTAGATGTCCTTCAATTCTTTGAGGGACAGCCCCAAACGGTTTTGCAGGTCGATGAGCTTTTGTTGCTCCTCGCGGATATTGGGCGCGTTGCGCCCCAGAATGGCGGCATAGCTCTTGGGACCTTTGGGCGCGGCGTCGATTTCGCCATCCACCCATTGCAGATTGGTTTCGTTGCCGGGAAAGCTCTTGATGAAGTAGGCGCGCGGCATTCGCACCTTGTCTACGCAGAGGCGCTGAATGTTGCGCTCGGATTCGCGCACGCCTTCGACCATGCCGCGCACACTGTCGCAGAAACGCTCAATGGTGCGCGAGGTGAAACGGATATTCAGCAGTTCATCGCTGATTTGCTGTTGCAGCCCGATGTAAATTTTGTGCTGCGAACCCTTGCTGTGCAAGGCTTTCAGCATTTTGGCGTAATTATCCCGAATCGTGTTGAAATGTTCCAGCGCGTCGGCTTTCAGTTGGGCGAGCGATGCGGAAGCGGCGCGGCTTTCGGCTTCTTCGTCCGTTTCTTCGTCGGCGGACTCGCCTTCTTCGGCTTCGGCGTCTTCGTCCCCGATTTCTTCGGCAGCCTGCTTCTCTTCTTCGGTGGGCGCGTCGGGATCAATCAGACCATCCACCAGTTCGTCGATACGGACTTCATCTCTTTCCACCTTCTCCGCCATTTCCAGAATTTCGGCGATGGTGCTGGGACAGGCGGAAATCGCCTGCACCATGTGTTTCAGACCTTCTTCGATACGCTTGGCAATTTCGATTTCGCCTTCGCGCGTGAGCAAATCCACAGAACCCATTTCGCGCATGTACATCCGCACAGGGTCGGTGGTGCGACCGAATTCGGAATCAACGGTGGAGAGCGCCTGTTCGGCTTCTTCTTCCACTTCCTCGTCGTCACTCGTGGCGGCGGGCGCGTCGGACATCAGCATTTCTTCGGCGGCGGGCGCTTCGTCGAACACCTTGATGCCCATGTCGCTGAACGTGCTGATGATGGATTCGATCTGCTCGGCGTCAACCACGTCATCGGGCAAATGGTCGTTGATTTCGGCGTAGGTCAGATAGCCCCGTTCTTTACCCAGTTTAATCAGGGCTTTGAGGCGCATCTTGCGTGTTTCAACGTCGATTTCCGGTTGCGCGGCGGCAGCGACGGCGCTGGCGTGAAGCAGCTTTTCGGCGGCCTTGTTCCTGGCTTTGCTCACGCGAGCTTTGGGCGTTGCCTTCGCGGCATCCACCGTTGCGGGTTCTGCTTTTGCGGGTTCTTCCTTCGCAAGTTCCGCCTTCGCGGTTTTTGACTTTGCGGTTGCCACCTTCGCGGACGCCGCTTTCGCGGTCTCTGCCTTCGCGGTCTCTGCCTTTGCGGATTTTGCCTTCACCGTTTCCGCTTTTGCGGCTTCCCCCTTTGCGGGCGCTGTTTTTGATGTCTTTGATTTCGCGGTTGCCCCCTTCGCAGGCGCCGCTTTCGTGGTCTCTGCCTTCGCGGTCTCTACCTTCGCGGGTTTTGCCTTCACCGCTTCCGCCTTTGCGGGCACCACCTTTGCGGGCGCGGTCTTTGATGTTTTTGATTTCGCGGTTGCCACCTTCGCAGGCGCCGCTTTCGCGGATGTTGCTTTCGCGGATACTGACTTCGCTGTTTCTTTGCTCTTGTCTTTAGCCATGACGCCCTGCTCTATTTTCTGGTGACGAAATTAGGGAAACTGGTAAGTCTATCACAATTCGGAATTTTGTTTTCGGGCGAGGAGCGCGAGATAGCGTTCCTTCTCTTCCGCGCTCATGCCTTTCGAGTCAAATTGCCGTACCTGTACCTGCAAACGCTCAAATTCAGCCTTGTAACCGACCATTTGTAATTTCGCTAACGCGGCCTTGAATTCTTCGTCGTCCTCTTTTGTGCGCTCATCCTGTTTCAGGTTAATGAGTTCTCCTGCCAAAGCGTCAAATTCGCGCTCCTGCGCGTCGCCGCGCAGTTGCTCGCGCAATTGCGCGTAACTGGGCGCGGGCGGGAGTCGAGCGAGACTTCCCGCGATGGTTTCCAACATCCTGCGTTCTGTACAGACGGGAAGTTGTTCCAGCGGCACTTTTGCCGCGAGTTCCGGTTTTTGCAGTACATGACGCAACAAATTACGCGCCAGCATTGGCGCATGGCGCGGCGCTTTCGGCGGGGCGGGCGGCGCGTAACTGCGAATCCCGCAAAGACGTTCCACCTCTCTTTTCTCAAGACCGCTGGCTTCCGCCAGGCGATTGACCAGTTGCAGGCGCAAAACCGGCGCCGCCAGCCGGTTCAACAAGGGTTTCGCTTCGACCACCAGATTCGCCTTACCTTCCGAAGTGGTCAAATCACAGCGCGTTCCCAATTCGCGCAGCAGAAAATCAGATAAAGGCGTTGCCTGCGTCATCAATCGACGAAAGGTGTCTTTGCCCTGGGCGCGAATAAAACTGTCGGGGTCTTCCGGTTCCGGCAGAAAGGCGAAAGCGATGGTTTTGTTGTCCGGCAGGCTTTCCAGCGTATTTTCCAGCGCCCGCCATGCCGCCTTGCGTCCGGCGGCGTCGCCATCAAAACAGAACACAACGCGATCGACCTGCCGCAGCAGTTTTTGTACATGCATGGGCGTGGTCGCCGTGCCCAGTGTGGCGACGGCATTACCGACGCCGTGCTGCGACAATGCCACGACATCCATATAGCCTTCGACCACGATGGCGCAGTTTTCTTCCCGCAACGCCTGTCGCGCCTGCGGCAAGCCGAACAGTTCGTGTCCCTTTTCAAACAGCGGCGTTTCCGGTGAATTCAAATATTTGGGTTCGCCCTGCCCCAACACGCGCCCGCCAAAACCGATGACCTCGCCCTTGGCATTCACAATGGGAAACATGACGCGATCACGAAAACGGTCGTAGCGCCGCCCCGCCTCGTTTTCCAGCACCAAACCCGTCGCCAGCATGTCCGCGCCGTTGTAATCGTCGGGAAAGACTTCCTGCAAGGATTGCCAGCCTTCCGGCGCGTAGCCGATGCCGAAACGGGCGGCGACTTCGCCGCTCAGCCCACGGTTTTTCAGGTAGGCAATCGCCTTGTCGCTTTTTTTCAGGGCGTCCTTGTAAAACACCCGCGCCCGCGCCATGCGCTCGCTCAACTGCCGCAAGCGTCCGAACTGCGCGCCGCCCTGCCCTGCCGCGCCTTTATCGAAGCGTTCTTCGGGGACTGGCATCCCCACCGAAGCGGCCAGTTCCTTGATGGCTTCTACGAAGCCAAGCCCTTGATATTCCATCAGAAAACCGATGGCAGTGCCATGCGCGCCGCAACCGAAGCAGTGATAAAACTGCTTCGTCGGGCTGACGGTGAAGGAAGGGGTTTTTTCGTTATGAAACGGACAACAGGCGGACAAATTCGCGCCCGCCTTTTTGAGATGCACATGCTTGTCGATCAGGTCGACAATATCGACCCTGGCGAGCAAATCCTGGATAAAGGATTCAGGAATCATGCCGAAGGCAACCCGAATGCAAAATCACTCCAAACGCGCCTTGACCAGCTTTGAAACCAGTGTCATGTCCGCCTTGCCCGCCAGTTGCGGTTTCAGAACCGCCATCAGCTTGCCCATGTCGGCAGCTTTGGCAGCGCCGGTAGCGGCAACAGCCGCGTCAATGGCGGCGGCAATCGCCGCTTCACCCAGCTTTTCCGGCAGGTAGGCGTTCAGGGTGTCGATTTCGGCGCTTTCCTTGTCCGCCAAATCCATGCGCCCCGCCGCCGTGAACTGGGCGAGGCTGTCCTTCCTTTGTTTAATCATTTTGTCGATGACGGCGGCAATACCCGCGTCGTCGAGTTCAATGCGCTCGTCCACCTCTTTCCGCCGCATCTCCGACATCAACAGGCGAATCGCGCCCAGACGCGCGGTTTCTTTGGCTTTCAAGGCTGTTTTCATATCATCCTGAATGCGGGATCTCAGACTCATGGCTCACTCCAAAAGATTTATTTTAACGACAATATACAAATGCAAAAAGCCGCCTGTCAAACGACGGGCGGCCTTGCGCTTGGCATAAACCGTGCTAATCAGTACAGTTTCGGCGGCAGGGTCATGCTGCGCAGGCGCTTGTGCTGGCGTTTGACAGCGGCGGCAGCCTTGCGTTTTCTTTCGGCGGTGGGTTTTTCGTAAAACTCACGGGCGCGCAACTCGGTCAGCAGACCTGTTTTTTCAACTGCGCGTTTGAAACGGCGGATCGCTACTTCAAAAGGTTCGTTTTCCTTGACGCGAATGCTGGGCATTCAATCACCTCCTTTCGGTCGGGCAGCGTCGCTTGCCCATAAATTCAGATTTCGTCTATTGGACGAAAGCGCGCGATTATACAGGAAAAAGTTGAAAGTCAGGAATTTCCGCAACAATTTCAGGAATCGCCAGCGCAGGGTCGTAAACCGGCCCCTGAAAATACAGACCATCTGGCGGAAATGTCGGCGCAGCCAGCGCGCGATTACGGCTTGCCAGCACCTCGCGCAAATGTTCCGGCGACCACGCGCCCTTGCCGACATAGACCAGCGAACCGACCAGATTGCGTACCATGTGATGCAAAAAGGCGCTCGCCTCGAAATCGAAGGCAAAGACAACGCCCGTCGCATGGTGCGCCTGCCGTATTTCGGCGCGAGTCAACAGCTTGACGGGGCTTTTCGCCTGACAGCCCGCCGCCCGAAAAGCGGAAAAATCGTGTTCGCCCACCAGACATTGCGCCGCCGCGCGCATGGCGTCCAGCGCCAGCGGCGCGTGAAACCACCCTACCCTGCCCGCCAACAGACCGGGACGTTGCGGACGATTAACAAGCCAATAGCGGTAACGGCGACGATAAGCAGAGTAACGGGCGTGGAATTGCGCATTCACTTCTTTCGCCCAAAGCACTGCCACACTGGGCGGCAACAGGGCATTGACGCCGCGCACCCAGGCGGTCAAAGGTCGGGACGCCGAGGTGTCGAAGTGGACGACTTGGGCGCTGGCGTGCACGCCGGTATCGGTGCGACCGGCGCAAAGCACACCAAGCGGATGGTCGGCAATCTGCGTCAGGGCGTCTTCCAGCGCCGCTTGCACACTGGACAGGTCTTTTTGTCGCTGCCAGCCATGAAAGGCGCGACCGTCGTATTCCAGCCCCAGGGCGATGCGCGTCACAACAAGGCTCCCGTCAGTAACAGGGCGGCAAACAACACTGCCAGCCCGTCGCGTCCGCGCCAGAGCGGCAGGTTGATGCGTACCGGCGCGGGTGTTTGCGGGACATCGGTCGGCGTCAGCCATTGTTTCCAGCTTTGCGCGGGCAGGTTTTCCATGTATTCGAGCACCAATGAGAGCCGCACCACACTTTTATCCACCGGCAGCCCCAGATGGCGGCAAGGTTGCAGCAGAAACCACAAACCGCCCATCAACGCCGGATGCGACAGCGGCGCCAACAACCACGCCAGCGAACCCAGAAACACCACAAGGCGCAGGACATGCAGCGCGGCTTCCGCCATGCCCTCGAAGGTCGGCAACCAAGCTACGCCGCCCGGATTCTCGCCCGGCACGCCGTAGGCGAACACCAGAAAAAGGACGAGCAGCAAAATGCGGGTACGCAGAAAGAGTCGCCACCAGTGCTGGCGCGTTTGCTCACCCGCCAGCAGCAGACAGCCCGCCGCAAGCCCCAGCGTCGATAATGCCGCCACTTGCAGAAAAACCGCCAGCAAGAGCCAGAGCAGCAGACGGGCAGCGGGATGCAGGAAGGGAAATTCCGTCATTAAAGCCAATATTGACAAAAACGCCCCTCGTGTTTGGCGAGGGGCGGATTATGCAGCGACAAATTGCCACCGAAAAACAGAGGTCAGACGTTCAGGCGAGTCAGCATGGTTTGCGCTTCGGCAACCTGATCAGGAGCGCCTTCGCTCACGACTTCACCCAACAGTTCGCGCGCGCCTTCCAAATCGCCCATTTCCTCATAGGCTTTGGCAAGGTCGAGCTTGGTGTTGACTTCGTCGCGGCGCGGGTCGGAAACAGCGCCGCCTTCGTCCGACAGTGCTTCTTCGTTCAGCGCCTCAGCCAAATCCGGTTCTGCCGCCGCAGGGGTTGCGGAAGCTGGAGCCGCATTGGTGCCCAAATCAAGGCTGATACCGGAAAGGTCAAAACCAGCGCCGCCGCCGGGATTGCCCAATATGGTGGATTCGGTGAGTTGCACATCGAATTCCATGTCGTCATCCGGCTCAATGCTCACGATGGAGGTCGCCGCCATTTCGTCGCTGCTCATTTCATCCTGATGAGCCACATATGGCGAAACGGCTTCCGGCACTTCCAATTCAAAATCGACTATATTTCCGGTCGCAACGCCACCTGCCGCTTGTTCTGTTTTCGCGCCGCTATCCAGCAAAATCGCGTCAGGATTCACGACCGTCGCGGCAATGTCATCCTCCGGCTCATCATAATGCTCGGAAGTTGGCGCAATGCTGTCACCGCCCAGATCAAAATCAAGAATCGCCTGGGAAATCGTGCTGGGTTCCGGCGTGGCTGACGCAGCAGGCTTGGGAACCGGAGCTGGCTCCCGTGTCGGAACCGGAGGCTTTTCTTCAAAATCAAAACCCAGGGGCGCAGACTTGTTTTCGGGAGTGGACGGACTGACTTCAGTTTCACCCCCCTCCAGAAGTTCCAGGTCGCTTTCCGCGCCGGTGATTGACTCCTCGTGCAACAAGGAAAGCAGGGGATCGTCTTCTTCCGCGCCGGTCGCCGATTCCTCTTGCAACATGGAAAGCAAGGGGTCATCTGCTGCCGGAGCCGCTGCCGTTGCGACAGGCGCAGCAGCGGGCGGGGGTACTGGATTTGAATCCAGTGAGAAAGAGAACGCGCCGGATTTGGTCAAATCGGGTTGCGCCACTGGCTGCGGAGATTGCTGCGCTGGCGATGGTGTCGGCTTCGCGATGGCATCTGACGCCAGAAGGTCAAATTCTGTTGGCGCGGATCTTGTAGCGGCATCCGTCGTCAAAGGGTCAAATTCGGGCGCTTCCGCATCCTCTCCCAGCAGCAACGCTATGTCAGCTTCCGATTCAAAATGTGACGGGGTGGCGGCAGCGCCCCCTGAACCGCTATACAGCGGATTGGAAGGATCAAGCGAACTGCCCAGCGCCAGAACCTTTTCCCATTCCGCGCCCTTACCGCCCGTCTGCGCATAAAGCTCCGTAGCAAGGGTTTCAAAATCCTTGACGCTCTTGCGGCTCGCGTAAACTTCCAGCAGCTTGAGGGGAATCGCGATGCGCTTCGGGTTTTTATGCAAGGCATCCAGCAGAATTTCCTCGGCCTGCCCATCACGCCCGTAAGCCATGTACACATCAGCTTCCGCGACCGGATCAACTTCATCCGTATCAACCGCGCCCGGCGCCGCCTGACTGAATTCCGAAACCGGCGGCGCGGTGGTGTTGCTGGTATCGACGCTTTGTCCGCCTGCGATCTGGAAGACCGAAGCCGGTCCCTTGGTTGAAAAGCCTTCAGAATACGGCCCGATACTGGGGGCAGTCTCGGTAGATGCCGCCAGGGTATCGCCATCGTCATCGCTATTGCCACGTCGACGCAGGAACAGGAAGCCCAGCACAAGCACAACCAATGCGCCCACGCCACCCAGAATCCAACCTAATGGCAACCCACTCTCTTCGGGTTCCTGCACATCCAGTTGCACTGGCGCTCTGGCGGGTTGCTGCACCGGAACAGGCGGCGGTTCTGGCGGTTCTATCGTTACGGTTTCCGACTCTTCCGACTGCTCATCGGACTGGGTTTCTTCGTCGAGGGAAGGGGTTACATCAGGAGTTACATCCGCCACATCCGGTTCTGCAACCGTTTCTTCCGCGTCAGGCGGCACCGGGGGTGCGGGTGGCGCAACGGGCGCAACCGTTTCGGGGGGAGTTACCTCGGCTTGCGCCGCTGCCGCAGCAGCGGCTTCGAGCGCCGCCTTTTTTTCTGCTTTCTCTTTTTCTATTCTTGCGAGTTGTTCGTTTTTGCTTTCAACCTGTTGCTGCAACTTGCCGACTTCCTGTTGCATGTTGTTAACACGGGCATTGAATTCGCTGACGGCTTTCTTGCGCGCAGCCAGTTCCGCTTCCGTTGGCCCGGTGGACTTTGTCGCCTGAGCGCGCGCAGGAACGCGCGGCGCGGAAGATGCCGCAGACGCGCGTGTCCCCTTGAGCGCTTCCTGGGCTTCACTTTGAGAAATGGCCGTCACATCGGCCTGGGTGGGAATTTTCAACACAGCGCCCGCTCGCAGGCGGGTAATACTGCCGTCAAAGGCAGCGGGATTGGCTCGATACAGCGCGACCTGCGTTTGTTCCAACGTCGCTCCGGCAGGCAGGTTTTCCGTCGCAATGCGGTACAGGGTTTCGCCGGGTTTGACCACATGCTCCCCCGCCACCGCCGCAGTGGTTCCAGCCGGCGCTGAAGTTGGCGCAGCGGGACGAACAAGCTCGCCCGCCTTGGGCGGCGGCGGCGTCGCCGCAACGTCAGACGACCCGGCAGGCAAGTCCTTCGGTGGATCAATCAGGAAAGTATATTCCCGCGTCAGTCGACCGGCAGGCCAACTCAGTTCCAGCATGAAACCAACGAAAGGATCATTGATCGGTTTCTCCGAAGTCACCTTGATGACCGCGCCACCCGCCGACTTCTCCAGATTGAAGCGCAACTGGCGTACAGTGGGCGAGGAACGGACACCAGACTGCGCGTAAGCATCCTGCGCCGCCAGATGCGCCACCATGCCCGCCAGTTCGTCACTCGTGGCCGATACGCGGATTTCGGCGCGCAAAGGCTGCCCCAACTGGGAATGGACCGTAACACCGCCCAAGCCCGCCGCCTCAGCCCACATCGAAGCCAACAATAAACCACACGCCATGACCGCAGTCATGGCGCGACATTTGTTCGGAGAAAAGCGATTGTTCATCACGCTGTCACCTTGTACGCTGTCATCGAAGAAATTTGAATCCCTGCGTCAGCGGCCTGACTGCGCTTGCCCGGTTGGGGCTTGGCGGCAGGTGACGAGAGGCTGTCCAGTTCCTGTTGTGACTTGCGGATGCTTGCATCCTTCTGGTTCACGAGTTCTTTCAGATTCGCCACGAGCTTTTCCAGTTCTTTCAGTTTCGCCATGGATTCTTTCAGTTCGCGGTCGCTGGCAATCAAATCTTCTTCTGACACGCCCGACCTGCCGGCGCTCTGATTGCTGCGGGAAATCTGAACCTTGTCGCCGCGCTCGGCGGGCGGCAGGGTTTCTTCCACCCTTGCGCTCACCTGACCGGAAACGGAACGACTACCGCCCGATGCGGCGTTGCTGCTTGCCGCTGATGCGAGCTTGCTTTGATAACTGCGCCAGGAAGCCGTTTGTGTGCGATACACCTGTTTCGCTTCGGACTGGGGGATGGCGGCGACATCCGCCGCGCCGGGGATTTTCAGCACCGCGCCACGGCGCAGACGGTTCATGTTGTTGCCCACGAAGGCATCGGGATTGTTCTGGTACAGCGCCGCCAGCATCTGCTCCATCGTCACTCCGGCGTGCATGTTGGCGCGGGCGATGCGCCCCAGGGTTTCCCCCGCCTTGACCTCGTGCTCCCCGGCGATTTCACCCGTCGGCGTAGAAGCGGCAGGCGTCGCGCCTTTGGCAGGCGTCGTGCCGACGACCGTAGCCTGTCGGTAAAGCGCCTGTGTCGCCACTTCGGGCGGGTCGAGCAAGATCGTGTAGCCGCGTGTCAAGCGACCGGCGGGCCAACTCAACTCGACGAGAAAATCCAGATAAGGATCATTGATGGGCTGGCTGGATGTAATTCGGACGACCGCGCCGCCCGCAGCTTTTTCCAGAGAAAAACGCAAACCGGACAAGGCAGGCGCATACGCCACCCCCGTTTGCGCGAAGCTTTCCCTGGTGGCAAGATGCGCCACCATGCCGGATATTTCCTCCGGCAAAGCTGTAACCTTGACCTCGGCGCGCAAGGGTTGCCCCAACATGGAATGAACGGTAATCCCCCCCATTCCTGCGGCATTTACCCATGTGGGCGCCAACGCCAAACCAGAAACCACAGCCAGAGCTGCGATGCGTTTGCCAAGCAGTGCGTATTTTTTGTTCACGGAGCCACCCTCAGACGTTGCCATTCTGTGTTACAGAATGTGTTACAGAATCGGTTTTCAAAATAACATCATACACTTAGACGCGCAAGCTAATCTTTCTTCTGAATAGTTTAGCATAGCTGCATTTCACTTAGCTATCCTGATGAGGAAAAAACCTGCAAAAACATTGCTATTTTTGCGACAAACCCCATTTTTCTTCATCAGGACGCGCTTTTCCCCTCGTCAGGAAGAAATTCACGCCGTCAGCAGAATACCCAACATGCGCCTGAGCGGTTCCGCTGCGCCCCACAAAAGCTGGTCGCCACAGGTAAACGCCGCCAGATATTCCGATCCCATCGCCATTTTGTGCAGGCGTCCGACGGGTACGGACAGCGTGCCGGTGACGGCGGCGGGCGTCAGTTCGCGCTCGGACAGCTCGCGTTCATTGGGAATCACTTTCGCCCAAGGGTTGGCTTTCACCAGCATGTCGGTGATTTCATCCAGCGGCACATCCTTTTTCAACTTGATGGTCAGCGCCTGCGAGTGGCAGCGCATCGCGCCAATCCGCACACACAAGCCGTCAACAGGGATACTGCCCGCAGCGCGGAACGGCGGTCTGCCCAGAATCTTGTTGCATTCCGCGCCACCCTTCCATTCTTCTTTCGATTGCCCATGTTCCACAGGCACGTCAATCCAGGGAATCAGGCTGCCCGCCAGCGCGGTGTTGCGAAAATTCTTTTTCGGGAAGGCGTCGGAACGAATGGTCGCCGCCACCTTTTTGTCGATGTCCAGAATGGCGGAAGCCGGGTCAGCAAGCAGGTCAGCGACAGAAGCGTGAATCGCGCCCATCTGCGCGATGAGTTCGCGCATGTTCTGCGCGCCCGCGCCGGAAGCCGCCTGATAGGTCATTGAGGTCGCCCATTCGATCAGGTCGTTCTGGAACAGCCCGCCCAAGCCCATCAGCATCAGTGACACGGTGCAGTTGCCGCCAATCCAGTTTTTGCCGCCCCTGGTCAATGCGTTTTTAATGACATCCAGATTGACCGGATCGAGCACGATCACCGCGTCATCCGCCATCCGCAGGGTGGAAGCCGCATCCACCCAATGCCCGTTCCAGCCCGCCGCGCGCAGCCTGGGGAAAATCTCTTTGGTGTAGTCACCCCCCTGACAGGTCACGATGATGTCGCACCCCTTCAAGGCATCGATGGATTTCGCGTCCTGCAAGACTGCTGCCGCCTCCTTGCCCCCGAAAACAGGGGCTTTGCCGCCTGCGTTTGAGGTGGAAAAATACACCGGCTCGAAATGGGCGAAATCGCCCTCTTCTTCCATGCGCTGCATGAGCACGGAACCGACCATGCCACGCCAACCAACCAGACCGACTCGTTTCATTTTTACATCCTCACTGTTGTTATTTGTCTACAACGCCGCCAAAACCGCGTCGCCCATTTCCTTCGTTCCTGCCTTTTGCGTACCCGCCTCGAAAATGTCGCTGGTGCGATACCCCTGCGCCAGCACCTTTTTGACCGCATTTTCCACCCGCCCCGCCGCTTCTTCCAGATTGAAGGTATAGCGCAACAACATGGCGACCGAAAGGATGGTCGCCAGCGGATTGGCGAGATTTTTGCCCGCGATGTCCGGCGCGGAACCGTGCGAAGGCTCATATAAGCCCTTGTTATGCTGGTCGAGCGAAGCGGAAGGCAACATGCCGATGGAGCCGGTGAGCATGGAGGCTTCGTCAGAGAGAATGTCGCCAAACATGTTGCCCGTCACCAACACGTCAAACTGTTTGGGCGCGCGCACCAGTTGCATGGCGGCATTATCCACCAGCATATGCGAAAGCTCCACGTCCGGGTATTCCGGCGCCAGTTCATTCATCACGTCGCGCCAGAGTTGCGTGGTCTCCAGCACATTCATCTTGTCGACCGAGCAGACTTTTTTGCCCCGCTTTTGCGCCGCCTCGAACGCCACGCGCCCGATGCGGCGGATTTCCGATTCGGTGTAGTGCATGGTGTTGAAGCCGAAACGTTCGCCCTCCCGAATCTCGATGCCGCGCGGCTGACCGAAATAAATATCGCCCGTGAGTTCGCGCACAATCAGGATGTCCAGCCCCGACACCACTTCCGGCTTCAGGCTGGAAGCGTTGGCGAGTTCCGGGTAGAGGATGGCGGGACGCAGATTGGCAAACAGGTTCAAATCCTTGCGAATCCCCAAAAGCCCACGTTCAGGACGCTGCTCGCGCGGCAGAGCGTCCCACTTCGGCCCGCCGACCGCGCCCAACAACACGGCATCGGCTTCCCGCGCCAGTTTTTGCGTCGCTTCCGGGTAGGGGTTGCCCGTCGCGTCCACGGCAGCGCCGCCCAACAACGCGGTTTCCAGTTCAAAGCCCAGATTCAGGGCGTTCAGCACACGCACGGCTTCCGCCGTAATTTCCGGACCGATACCATCACCGGGGAGAATGCAGATTTTTTTCGTCATGCTTTTGTACGTCCTTTTCAACCAAAACCTTGTTCTTTTCTTCCAGCACATTCGCAATACGTTCAAGAATTTTGTTCTGCTGCTCACTCACGTCAATTTGCCGTTCGACGGCACACACCGTAGGCGATTTTGAGCCTGAATATTTATGCATGAGGGCTAGCCAGACCCCGATGATAAGCAAGAGAGGAAACCAGGTGACGAATAAATCCACCCATTTCTCGCCTTGCAGATTCCATTGCGTACTGGAGCGAGGCGCTTCACATCCAGCGCTAGCCGAGGTGATTCGTATCTGTTGCGACACATACTCCGCTTGCGGTTTCAGCATCGAAGTATACAAACGAAACGCGATTTCATCGTTTTTCAGAAGGTTGTAAACAGAGTCTATGTTGACATCAATCAGCCGCTTGGCGGAATCGAAATACTGGATTTCCAACGTGATACGCCTCACATCATGCACACCACTATTTTTAATTTTGCCGATGGTAATGACATTGTTTTCTTTCCACTCTGGTCCCACCGCAAAACCCATGCTGGTTTCCTGCACCGACAAGGATTTCAGCACATCGCTATTGCTATTGTCATCACAAGCAAACGCGACGGGCATCGCCAGAAACGCGCAGAAAAAAACGGCATATCTGAATTTACACATATCACTCTCCTGCCTCACGCCGCAAACAGCCACGGCGATTGCTGTCTGCGGCGGTCTTCGTAAGCGTGGATTTCATCGGCGTGGCGCAGGGTCAAGCCGATGTCGTCCCAGCCGTTCAGCAGGCATTCCTTTCTGAACGGGTCGACCTGAAAGGGGATGGCGTAACCATCGGGGCGAATGACCCGTTGCGCCTCTAAATCCACCGTCAGCTTGAAGCCCGGCGTGTATTCGGTGAGACCGAACAGGGCGTCGAGTTCCGCTTTGGGCAGCACGAGGGGCAAGAGACCGTTTTTGAAGGAATTGTTGAAGAAAATATCGGCGAAGGATTCGGCAAGAATGACCTTGAAGCCGTAGTCCGCCAGCGCCCACGGCGCGTGTTCGCGGCTGGAACCGCAGCCGAAATTGCTGCGCGTGAGCAAAATGGACGCGCCCTGATAGCGCGCCTGATTCAACACGAAATTGGGATTTTTCGCGCGCTTGCCGTGATCCATGCCCGGTTCGCCGTGATCCATGTAGCGCCATTCGTCGAAGGCATTGGGGCCGAAGCCCGCGCGCTGGATGGATTTCAGAAACTGCTTCGGGATGATGGCGTCCGTATCCACATTGTTGCGGTCAAGCGGCGCAACCAGTCCTTCAAATTTAATGAATTTTTCCATAGCTTTTCAATCAAAGAATCTCGCGCACATCGACAAAATGTCCGGCGATGGCTGCTGCCGCCGCCATTGCCGGACTGACCAGATGGGTGCGCCCGCCCGGCCCCTGCCGACCTTCAAAATTGCGGTTCGAGGTGGAAGCGCAACGCTCGCCCGCTTCCAGACGGTCAGCGTTCATGGCAAGGCACATGGAGCAACCCGGTTCGCGCCATTCAAAACCGGCGGCGACAAAAATTTTGTCCAGACCTTCCGCTTCCGCCTGCCGCTTGACGAGACCGGAACCCGGCACTGCCAGCGCGAGTTTGACGGTATCCGCCTTCTTGCGACCTTTCAGCGCCGCCGCCGCCTGCCGCAAATCTTCAATGCGCGAATTGGTACAGGAGCCGATGAATACCTTGTCGATTTTGATCGCCTGAATCGCCATATTGGGCGTCAAGCCCATATACGTGAGCGCCCGCTCCATGCCTTCGCGCCGCGCCGGGTCGCGCTCTTTGGCGGGGTCGGGCACAACAGCCGTAATGGGCAGCACCATTTCCGGCGAAGTGCCCCAGGTAACTTGCGGCAGAATCTCCGCCGCGTTTAATTCCACGGTACGGTCAAACGTCGCGCCCGCGTCGGAACGCAGGGTGCGCCAATACGCCACCGCCCTCTCCCACGCCGCGCCACGCGGCGCAAAGGGGCGGTCTTTCAGATAATGGAGGGTCACGTCATCGGCGGCGACCAGCCCCAACCGCGCGCCGGCTTCAATCGCCATATTGCAAAGCGTCATGCGACCTTCCATCGAAAGCCCGCGAATGGCGGAGCCGCCAAATTCCAGCGCGTAGCCCGTACCGCCCGCCGTGCCGATTTTGCCGATGATCGCCAACGCCACGTCTTTTGCGGTCACGCCCTTGCCCAGTCTGCCTTCGACCAGAATCAGCATGGACTTCGATTTTTTTTGAATCAGGCATTGGGTCGCCAACACATGCTCGACTTCGGACGTGCCGATGCCGTGCGCCATGCAGGCGAACGCGCCGTGCGTCGAAGTATGCGAATCGCCGCACACCACGGTCATCCCCGGCAGAATCGCGCCGTTCTCAGGCCCGACCACATGCACGATGCCCTGACGCGCGTCCTTGAACGGAAAATACGCCAGCGCTCCCACTTCACGGATATTGGCGTCCAGCGTTTCCACCTGCTGACGGGAAATCGGGTCTTTGATGCCCTCGTCCCAATGATCGGTGGGCGTGTTGTGGTCGGCAGTCGCCACAATGGAAGACACCCGCCAAGGCTTGCGCCCCGCCAGTTTCAAGCCTTCAAACGCCTGCGGGCTGGTGACTTCATGCACCAGATGGCGATCGATGTAAATCAGTGCCGTGCCGTCCGCCTCCTGGCGCACTACATGGCTATCCCAAAGTTTGTCGTAAAGGGTTTGCGGCATAAACACGCTTCCAGACCGGAAAAGCGTGGAATTATGGCATAAAAAACAAGCGTTTTGCCCGAAAATCCGTATCCGCGCCCGCATCGGAGAAATTCTTATATACTACCAAGGTTTTCCTGTTGTTCTACCCGTTGCCCTTACTTGTACCTCTTTTACATCATGCAGGTTCTCCCCCCTCACATCGTCTGTAATCTCACGAACTGGCGACACCTCCTTACCCTGGTCGCCAGTGAACTGCATCCCGACGAATACGTAAACCTGCTCACGCCGAAGCGGCATTCCACGCTGCTGACTTCCAAGCGCACAGTCATGATTGTGAACCGCGCCCGCTTCATCGCCTTGCTGTTCGCCATCCTGACGCCCTTGTGGTGCGTGGTGGATTATGTTGTTTTTCCGTTTGAACTCTGGGTGCAAATGACCATTCTGCGGGTTCTGACCAGCGTCGCCTTCGTTGCCCTGATCTTGCTTTGCAAGTTGAAGCCCACCCGCCTGAAACTGCGCCACACGCATCAGGCGTTGTTTGCCCTGTTTCTGATTCCCTGCGTTTTCTATCTGGCTTCGCTTTATCTGCTTGATGTCCATGCCGTCACCGGCATCCCCAGCATTATTCTGTCCGCTTATACCTTCCTGCCCTTTGTGCTCGTGGCGGGGCTTTCCATCTTCCCCTTGAGCCTGGCGGAAAATCTGTTGCTAACCAGCATCATTCTGCTGGTTCAATTCGCTTCCATGTTGTTGCGCCTGCATGACCAAAGCTGGACGAATTTTTTCAGCACCTTCTGGCTTCTGCTTTTGCTGGCGGGCACTTCCCTCATGGCAGGCGCCAGCCAACTGGCGTTTATCGTGGCGTTGGTGCGACAGGCGGTGCGCGACCCCCTCACTTCCTGCTTTACCCGCAGAAGCGGCGAAGAATTACTGAGTCTGCAATTTTCCATTTCAACCCGCAGTAACACGCCGCTCGCCCTGGCCTTTGTCGACCTCGACCATTTCAAGCTCGTCAACGACAAATGGGGACATGAAGCCGGCGATCACGTCCTGCAACAGGCGGCGGAAATCATCATGCAAATCATCCGTTCAGGCGACATGCTGCTGCGCTGGGGCGGCGAGGAATTTCTCATCATCATGCCGGATACCAACATTTATCAGGCCGAAGCCGCCCTCACCCGTCTGCAACTTGCGGGGCTTGGCAAACGTCCGGATGGCGAAAACATCACCGCCAGCATCGGGATTACCGAACGCCTGCAAGACAAAGTGGGCGATCTGCACGACCTGGTTAACCTTGCTGACCAACGGATGTACCGCGCCAAGGAGAACGGGCGCAACCAGATCATCATCGACGACTGATCAATCAAGGTGGCGGGAGCATCCTGCTCCCGCAGGGTAGAAGGGTAGGGCGCGTTCTCCGAACGCGCCGCAGGCTGCTGACAAAGTTGCACAGAGCGTTTTTTTGAGTGAAGGTTTTCCTGGGAACGCCAGCGTCCACGCTGGCAGCGGTGTTTGTGCGGCAATCTGCGCTCAAAGTCGGCGTTCCCAGAAAGCTACTTCGGAGGTTTGTCAACAGTCTGGGTGGCGAGAGCATCCTGCTCCCGCCACGTTCACCCCAGAAATGCCGCCACCCGCGCCACCACCCGCGCCGCCAGACCCGCGTCCAGACAATCGAAAACCTCGCCCGTCACCGTGTTGGTCAGCCAGGTCATCTGGCGTTTGGCGAGTTGGCGGGTGGCAAAAATGCCCCGGTCGGTCAATTCGGCGCGGCTGGCGATTTTTCCTTCCTGCCATTCCCAGACCTGACGATAGCCGACCGAGCGCATCGAAGGCAGGTCGGGCGAAAGGTCGTAACGCTGGCGCAGACGTTCCACTTCTTCAATCAACCCCGCTTGCAGCATGGCGCAAAAGCGTTCGGCAATGCGCTCGTGCAACACGGTACGCGCCGAAGGCAACAGGGCAAGGCGCAAAAAACGGTCAGGCAGCGGATGACTGTGTCCTTCCGCCAACAACTCCGACATGGGACGCCCTGCAATCCGGCAGATTTCCAGCGCTCGCTGAATGCGCTGGCGATCACCCGGCGCAAGGCGGGCAGCCGTCACCGGGTCGAGCGCCGCCAATTCAGAATGCAAGGCAGCCCAGCCTTTTTGCAGGGCTTTTGCCTCGATCGCGGCACGGAGTTCAGGGTCGGCTTGCGGCAAGTCGGCAAGCCCCTCCAGCAATGCCTTGTAATACAGCATCGTGCCGCCCACCAACAGAGGCACGCGACCAAACGCGCGGATTTCCGCCATCGCCGCCAACGCATCCGCGCGGAAACGGGCGGCGCTGTAGCGTTCTTCGGGGCTGATGAGGTCGACGAGATGGTGCGGAAATTCCGCCCGCGTCGCCGCGTCCGGCTTCGCCGTACCGATGTCCATATCCCGAAACACCAGCGCGGAATCGACGCTGATGATGCCCACGGGAAAACGCCGCGCCAGTTCCAACGCCAGATTCGTCTTGCCGCTGGCCGTCGGCCCCATGAGCAAAATGGCGGGCGGCGCATTACCGCCCGCCCCCGTCGTTATCCGCAAACTCACAGCGTGGGCGTGCCTTCCTGCTCGCCCAGTTCATACACCACGTTGGCGCGCCCCACCAGCAACGGGTCGAGATGCCCGATGCGCTCCACGTC
This sequence comes from Zoogloeaceae bacterium, assembly GCA_031287525.1. Lineage (GTDB taxonomy): Bacteria > Pseudomonadota > Gammaproteobacteria > Burkholderiales > Rhodocyclaceae > Azovibrio. Next base: position 49,209 of record JAITSU010000068.1, read on the forward strand.
CTTGTTGGTATAGGGCAGCTTGTGCAGGATGTAGCGCATGGCATTCAGCCGCGCCCGCTTCTTGCAATCGGATTTCACCACCGTCCACGGCGCGTCGGCGGTGTCGGTGTAGAAAAACATCGCCTCCTTCGCCTTGGTGTAGTCGTCCCATTTATCCAGCGAAGCCAGGTCGATGGGCGACAGTTTCCACTGTTTCAGGGGATGCGCTTCCCGCTCCTTGAAACGGCGGCGCTGTTCGGCGCGGCTCACCGAGAACCAGAATTTAATCAGGTGGATGCCGCTACGCGCCAGATTGCGCTCGAATTCCGGACACTGGCGCATGAACTCGCCATATTCGTCAGGATTGCAGAAACTCATCACCCGCTCCACACCGGCGCGGTTATACCAGGAACGGTCAAACAGCACGATTTCGCCCATCGTCGGCAGATGCTCGATATAGCGTTGGAAATACCACTGACCGCGCTCCACGTCGGAAGGTTTTTCCAGCGCGATCACCTTCGCGCCGCGCGGATTCAAGTGCTCCATGAACCGCTTGATGGTGCCGCCCTTGCCCGCCGCGTCGCGCCCCTCGAAAAGAATCACCAGCCGTTGCCCCGTTTCCTTGACCCAGGCTTGCAGCTTCAACAATTCCACCTGCAACTGATATTTCTGCTTCTCGTAATTCTTGCGCGACATCAGGTTCTTGTACGGATAGCCGCCCGTGCGCCAGTCATCGGAAAGCACCTCATCCGGTCGTAACACCGTTTTGCGGGTTTGCGCGTTCGTCTGTTTCAGAAAAGCGTCGCGCAACACCGCCACATCATCGGGCGAAGCCCCTGCCAAAATGGTTTCCAGCGTACTGGCGACCGAAGCGACATCCTCTTTGGCAGAAACCGTTTTCAGAATGTCCGAAATCGCCACCACCTTGGAATCCCGCGCCGCCGACACCGCCTGCTCCACCTCAAACGCCTTGATGCCCTCCGGCGTGGAAGAAGTCGCAATATCCCCCGCCCGCGCCGGACGCGGACGCCGAACCGCTTTGACGGGTTTGGCGGCGGCGGGTTTGGGAGCGGCTTTGGCAACAGCAGTTCTGGCGGGGGACTTGCGCGCAACGGGCTTGCCAACAACGGGTTTCACAACTTTTGCGGCAGGGGCGGCGGCAGTGGCGGGGGCAGACTTCGCTGCCGGTTTTTTCTTTTCTGTAACCATGAGAAAAGCTCCTTGGGATATGAAGGTATGCGACAAACCATAACTATACCGCCCCCGCCCCCGCCCGTCAGCCTGAAATCACTCCGCGCCAGAAGCGCGGGGAATTGCAAGTTCATACGATAAAGAGAAAAAAGATTGCCGTGTTCTTCCATGTTGCGCGAAAACTGTCGGGGACGGGAAGCTGTCCTTTTGCATTTGTCAACACGCGCTTGCCGACAGCACTTGCCCGACAGCAGCCATCGGGCTATGCTCTCGAAATTGGTACGGTCATCATTTTGCACGGAGCGCAAGCGCACATGAGCCTTCTCGGAAAAATCACCAGCCTGCTTGGGCATGACGAAGAACAATCCCATCCTTCCAAAATGGCTCAGGAACGGGAAAAGCTGCTGGGGCATGTCATCGACATGACCGATTTTCGCATTGCGAATGTGGCGAATTACAGCGATATGCTGTTGCCCGCGATTGATGTGGCGCAGGCGTATTTCGAGCAAACGCTGGATTGCATTCCCGGCCCGATTGCGCTGGACAGCAATCATCCCACCTTGCCCAAACTATTCCCGCAACCGGAAGACATGACCGCCAGTCTGGGGCGCAGTCTGTCCGTAAAAAATGAATTGGAGGCGCTCGAAAAGGCGGGTCATGCGCGGCTTTACGCGCTGCTGGGCGTGCGCCCCAAACCGGGAGAAGACGGGCAAACCATCATCGCTGACCACACGGTACGCAGCTTGGGGGCCAGCCCCGCCGCCGTTCGCCGCCTGTTGAAAATCGCCGCCTTCGACAGTCTTCTGCAAGGCTTCGCCAACGAAAACCTGCATTACGACAAAAAACTGGAACAGGCGCGCGCGCGGCAAGAATTGTTGCAGGAAGCCGGTTCAGCGACGGCGCGTTCATTGAACGCGATAAGCCCGGTGCGCGCCCATCAGGAGCAAAGCCCCGAACAGGTGCTCGCCGGTCTGCAAGACTGGCTCTACGCGCCGCAAAGCCGTCTGCGCCTTGAAACCAACAACTGTTACACCATCGCCGCCGAAAGCGCCGATGATGAAGACTGGAATTTCCCCCTGCTGGTCACGCAGGATCGCCGCCAGTGGTATGTCTGCCTGATTGGTTTTCCAATCAACATGGCGAAGAAGGCGCTGGCTGCGGAACATCACAATCACCGCTTCATCCTGATTTAAGCGCCCCAAACACTCCGTCCCCAGGCGCGTATGCACATTATTTGTATCGGCTGGCTCTTTGTCATTTTGATGATGTCCCTGACCGCATCCAGTCTGGCAGGCGGCGTGTTGGGCTTCATTTTTTTCGGTCTTGCGCCCGTGTTTCTGTTGGGCTGTTTATTTGCGCTGGGTCGCCGCTCCCGACAACTGCCGCATCCCGCGCCGGAAAGCGCGGAAAACGAAGCGACGCCACCCGATCAGCGCGCGCCGTAGCCCGGAATCACCTGTACTTCTTCCGCATGTTCGCCATGTCCAGTGTGGTTATGCCCGCCGTGGTCATGCTCGAATAAAAGCTGCGCGCCCAGAATGGTGGCGACGCCCAGACCAATCAGGAACACCTGCTGCAGGGTCGCTGACAGTTCCGTGCGTTTGTGCAGACCGGGAATCAGGTCGGCAACGGCGATGTAAATCATGCTGGCAGCCGCCAGCGCCAGAATGTGGGGAATCCAGGCTTCCAGTTCCGAGAGAATGAAATAGGCGAGCAGCCCGCCGACCAGCGTGGCGAGGCTGGAAAACAGGTTGAACGCCAGCGCCTTCTTGCGGCTGTAACCGGAATGCAGCAGCACGCTGTAATCGCCGACTTCCTGGGGGATTTCGTGCGCGGTGATGGCGAGCGCGGTGACGATGCCCACCTGCGTCCCCTGCATGAACGCCGCCGCAATCAGGATGCCATCGACGAAATTGTGGAACGTGTCGCCCACCAGAATCAGCAGACCGGAACGCCCGTGGTCGTGGGCAGGCGGATGCGCGTCATGCGCTTCGCAATGATGATGATGGCAATGCCGCCAGAGCACCAGTTTTTCCAGCACGAAAAAGCCCAGAATACCCGCCAGCAGGGTCGCGGCGATGCTGCCGGGTTCGCCGTCGCCAAAGGCGTGCGGAATCACTTCCAGAAAGGCCGCGCCCAGAAGCGCGCCGATGGCGTAGGACACCAGCAGGGAGAGGCGGGAAGCGCCGATGAGATTGCACAATCCCGCCGCCGCCAACACGCTCAACGCGCCGCCAGAAACGCTGGCGGCAATAATCCAGCTCAAAGTGCTCATAAGAATAATTTTCAGGAAAGGCGCGGATTATACCGATCCTTCCCCCCTCTGCCGTCTGCTCTCTCCCGCCGCCAGCAGTTCCTTCGGCAAATTGAAATAAACATGCTCTTTCACGCCCGCCAGTTCGCTGACCGTGCCGTGCCCCCCATGCCCCAGTTGGCGCAGACGTTCGACCACTTGCGCGACCAGATTTTCCGGCGCGGAAGCGCCAGCGGTAACGCCGACATGATGCTTGCCCGCCAGCCAGTCGGGATTGAGTTCGTGGGCGGAATCGACGAGATAGGCGGCAACGCCCAGACTGGCGGCGACTTCGCGCAGGCGGCGGGAATTCGAGCTGGTCGGGCTGCCGACCACAATCACCAGTTCGCACTGCGCCGCCAGCGCCTTGACCGCATCCTGACGATTCTGGGTGGCATAGCAGATGTCATTCTTGTGCGGCCCCTGAATTTCCGGGAACCGCTGGCGCAGGGCGCTGACGACATGGCGGGCGTCGTCCATGGACAGCGTGGTCTGGGTCACGAAGGACAGCGCCTGCGGTTTGGAAACCCCCAGAGTTTCCGCGTCCGCCGCCTTTTCCACCAGATACATCCCCGTCGCGCTCTGCCCCATCGTGCCTTCGACTTCCGGGTGTCCGGCGTGACCAATCATCACCACTTCCCGCCCCTGGGCGCGCATCTTGTCGACTTCGAGATGCACCTTGGTCACCAGCGGACAGGTCGCGTCGAACACTTTCAACCCGCGCCGCACGGCTTCCTCGCGTACCGCTTTGGAAACGCCGTGGGCGCTGAAAATCAGGACGCTGCCCGGTGGCGCTTCGGATAAATCCTCGATGAACACCGCGCCTTTGGCGCGCAGGTTGTCGCAGACGAACTGGTTATGCACGACCTCGTGACGCACATAGACGGGCGCGCCGAATTTTTCCAGGGCATGTTCGACAATGCCGATGGCACGGGTCACGCCCGCGCAAAAGCCGCGTGGATTGGCGAGCAGGATGTGTATGGGCATGTTTTTACAAAACCGCGATGATGTCCACCTCGAAGCGAATCGCCTTGCCCGCCAGAGGATGATTGAAATCAATGAGCGCGTGCGTGTCGTCGAGTTGGCGCAAGAAACCGGAAAAGCTCGCGCCGCCCGGCGCGGAAAATTCCAGCACGGCGTTTTCCGCCAGCGCGACATCCGCTGGCAGGGCGGTACGCGCGATGCGTTCAAGCAGACGCGGATTGCGCGCTCCGAAGGCTTCTTCTGCCGTCAGTTCAAACACCCGCCGTTCGCCTTCGGAGAGACCGATGAGCCGCTGCTCAAGGCATTCCGCCAGTTGCCCGCCGCCCATTTGCAGGGTGGACGGCGACATTCCGAAAGTGGACACGAAATCCTCGCCCTCCACGGTGGCAACGCGGTAATACAGGGTCAGATAGCTATCAGCGCAAACGGTATTGCCCATTGGAAAAACTCCATTTCAAAATCGCGCCGAATCATATCATTGCCTTCATCGGCTTCCCGCGCCAAACAGCGTTCTGGAATGGAGTTCCACGCCATCCAGATAATGCGCCAACAGGCGGCGAATCAGTTGTTTGGCTTCGTTGCGGGTCACGGGATGACTGTAGTCATCCCGCGCCATGTCAAGCAGGGATTGACCGGAGAGCGCGTATGACTCCGCCTCCGCATCGTCGGTCAGCAACACTGGCCCGCGTTCGATTTCGTAGCGGTAGCGGGCGTCGGCAATGACCGGCTTGCCCTGAAAATCCCTGTCCAGCGTCAGCCCATAGCCCAGTTCCGTCAGCAACGCGCATTCAAAACTTCGCAGATCGGCTTCCGTTCCCTGTTCTTTGGCGGCATAGCCCAGGCGCAGGAGCATCTGCGCGTAATGTTCAAACAACCTTGCGTGAGCGTCCTCGCGGGGCAGCAGGCGCAACAGGAGTTCGTTGATGTAGTAGCCGCAAAACAGCGGCAGCCCGACAAGCAGGGGTTGCCCGCCCTGCCATTCGGCTTTCATCAGGGTGAGCACCTCGCCTTTGCCCGACCAGGAGAGTTCCAGCGGCTGAAAGCTCATGATGAGACCGCGCAGGGTGGAGTGCGGTCGACGCGCGCCGCGCGCCAGCAGGGCGACGCGCCCGTAATCCCGGCTGAACGCCTCGACCAGCAGGCTGGTTTCCCGGTAGGGACGGGTGTGCAACACATAGGCAGGTTGGGCGTCGATTCTGCCGCGCGGCATGATTTATTCGTAACCCAAACTTTTCAGAAGGCGCTCGTCGTCTGCCCAGCCGGATTTCACCTTGACCCAGATTTCCAGATACACCTTGCCGTCGAACAGGCGTTCCATGTCCTGACGCGCTTCGCTGGCGACCCGTTTCAGGGTGTCACCGCCCTTGCCGATGACCATCGCCTTGTGGCTGTCCTTGTCGACCACGACAGCGGCATAGACGCGTCGCAGCTTGCCTTCCACTTCAAATTTTTCGATTTCCACCGTGATGGCGTAGGGCAACTCGTCACCCAGGAGGCGAAAGAGTTTTTCCCGAATGTACTCGGAAGCCAGAAAACGCTCGTTTTTGTCGGTGAGTTCGTCTTCGGGAAAGAGCAGTTCCTCATGCGGCAGGTAGTCGCGGGCGGCTTTCAAGAGGTCGTCGGTTTGCTTGCCCTTGCTGGCGCTGATCGGCACCACGGCGGCAAAGTCGCGTTTTTGCGCGACTTGCGCCAGAAAAGGCAGAAGCCCCGCCTTGTCCTTGACCTGATCCGTTTTATTGACCACCAGAATCATCGGCGTTTCTGCCGGAATCAGGCGCAACACCGCTTCATCGCGGGCATCAAAGCGTCCGGCTTCGATGACGAAAAAAACCACATCGACATCGGTGAGCGTTTGCGTGACGCCCCGATTCATGGCGCGATTCAGGGCATTGGAGAAACGGGTCTGGAAACCGGGGGTATCGACGAAAACATATTGGGCGTGCGGTCGGGTGAGGATGCCCATGATGCGATGCCGCGTCGTTTGCGCCTTGCGCGACACAATGCTGATTTTTTCGCCCACCAGCCGATTCAACAGGGTGGATTTGCCGACGTTGGGACGTCCGACGATGGCGATGTAACCGGAAACCATCTCTTTCATCAGGCGCCCCGCCCTTCCAGTATCAACAGGGCGTTCGCCGCCGCCGCCTGTTCTGCCAGCCTGCGACTGCTGCCCGTGCCTTCTTCCTGAATATGCTGGCTGTCAATCTGGCAGAGTACGCGAAACATCTGCTCATGCGCCGCGCCGCTCGTCCCCAGCAAATGATAGTTGGGCAGCGCCAGACGCCGCCCTTGCAACCATTCCTGCAAACGGGTCTTGGGGTCTTTCATGCCCTGACCGGGCACCAGCGCGGCAACCTGTTCCGCAAACAGGCGTTCGATGACCGTCGCCGTGGCTTCAAAACCGGAATCCAGATAAATCGCGCCGAAAATGGCTTCCAGCACATCCGCCAGAATGGAAGGACGCCGCCGCCCGCCACTTTTCATCTCCCCTTCCCCCAGCCGCAGGTGGTCGCTCAAACCAAGACGCAGCGCCAACTGGTGCAGGGTATCCTGACGCACAAGATTGGAACGCAGACGGGAAAGGTCGCCTTCGGGCAGGTCGGGAAAACGCCGGAAAAGAATGGCGGCGACGACAAAATCCAGTACGCCGTCGCCCAGAAATTCCAGCCGCTCATAATGCGGTACGCCAAAACTCCGGTGCGTCAGCGCCATCGTCAAGAGCGTTTTATTCCTGAAATCGTAGCCCAGCAAAGCTTCCAGCCGGGCGGGTTGTGAACCCATCAATGCGTTTTCCACTTGTAGTTAATCAACAGACTCACATTGCCCACCAGTTTGACCCGTTTGTCGTAGTCAAATGAAATGATGATGACCGCCCCTTCTTTGTTGATCTTAAGTTCATCCGCAGTCAGCGTCTTGATCCTGTCAATCTCCGCCTGTTTTCTGAAGGCCTCCCGCACTTCAGCGACGCTGCTGTAATTCCCCGATTCGTGAGTAATCCGGTTCACAGCGCTCTTGATGGACTGGTATTCCATGAAGGAGGGCACGATGCTTATGCTAATCATCGCCACCACGAAAACAATTACACACCATAAAAGAAAGGTGCTTAACGACAACCCTTTTTGCCTGTTCATGAAACGCTCCTTCTGCTTAATTGAATGAACCGATCCGTCCAGGATCGGAAAAATTGAACCAGATGAAAAATGCCCTGCCCACGATGTTCTCCTCCGGCACAAAACCCCAGAAGCGGCTGTCCTCGCTGTTGTCGCGGTTATCGCCCATCATGAAGTAATGACCTTCAGGCACCTGGCAAATGACGCCTTCCGTATTGTATTGGCAATTTTCCCTGAAGTCGTGAAAATCGCGCGGATCAGAAATCCCGGCGGGTCTGACTGCATCGTTCAGAATACGGTGGGTGACATTGCCCAGCGTTTCGTCAAATTGCGAAGAATAGTATAGCTTCACGGGATGCAGATAGTCATCCCGCTGTTCCACCACGACGGTCTTGTCGTTCACCGTCAGGCGCTTGTTCTGGTACGCCACCGTGTCGCCCGGCAAGCCAACCACCCGCTTGATGTAATTTTTACCGGGATTCAGGGGGAAGCGGAACACCATCACCTCGCCCCGCTGCGGCTCGTTCACATCAATGATTTTGGTGTCGAGGATGGGCAGACGCACGCCATAGGTATATTTGTTGACCAGAATGAAATCGCCATCCAGCAACGTCGGCATCATGGAGTCGGACGGAATGCGGAAGGGTTCGGCGAGGAAGGAACGCAGCAGAAACACGATCAGCAGCACGGGAAACAGGCTGCCGCCGTATTCCACCCACCACGGGTCTTTCACATTCGCGCCACGCCGCTTTTTCAACCAGAACAGGTCGGCAGCCCAGACCACGCCAGTGATTGCCACAACGATAAAAAGAATCAATGCAAAATCAAAATTCATGAGGGAAACCTTCTTGCCTAGTTATCGACGCGCAGCACCGCCAGGAACGCTTCCTGGGGAATCTCCACGCTGCCCACCTGTTTCATGCGTTTTTTACCAGCCTTTTGTTTTTCCAGCAGTTTTTTCTTGCGCGTAATGTCGCCGCCATAACACTTCGCCAGCACATCCTTACGCATCGCCTTGACATTTTCACGCGCCAGAATATTACTCCCAATCGCAGCCTGAATCGCCACATCGTACATCTGACGGGGAATCAGTTCGCGCATTTTCGCCGCCAGTTCCCGCCCGCGATACTGGGAATTGGAACGGTGCACAATCAGCGACAGCGCGTCCACCTTGTCGCCGTTGATGAGAATATCCAGCTTCACCACGTCGGCGGGGCGGTATTCCCTGAACTCGTAATCCAGCGACGCATAGCCGCGCGACACCGATTTCAGCTTGTCGAAAAAATCCATCACCACTTCCGCCATCGGCATCTCGTAAACCAGCTTTACCTGACGCCCGTGGTAATGCATATCCACCTGATTGCCACGCTTCTGGTTGCAGAGGGTGATGACGCTGCCCAGATAATCCTGCGGCACAAAAATGGTGGTCGTGATGATGGGTTCGCGGATTTCCTCGATTTTCGAGAGGTCTGGCAGCCGCGAAGGATTTTCCACCCGCAAACTCGAACCATCGCGCAACATCACCTCATAAACCACTGTCGGCGCGGTGGTAATCAAATCCTGGTCGAATTCCCGCTCCAGTCGCTCCTGCACGATTTCCATGTGCAGGAGTCCCAGAAACCCGCAGCGAAAGCCGAAGCCCAAGGCCTGCGAAACTTCCGGCTCGTATTGCAGGGAAGCGTCGTTCAATTTCAGCTTTTCCAGCGAATCGCGCAACTGGTCATACTGATTCGCTTCCACCGGATACAGCCCCGCGAACACCTGCGGCTTGATTTCCTTGAAACCCGGCAGCGCCGCCGCCGCCGGACGGATCGCCAGCGTGACCGTATCGCCTACCTTGGCAGAATCCAGTTCCTTGATATTGGAGATGACAAAACCCACCTCGCCCGCCAGCAAAGCTTCCCGTTGCACCGACTTGGGCGTGAACACGCCAACCTGCTCGCAGAGATACTGCTTGCCATTGGACATAAACAAAATCCGGTCTTTCGGGCGTAGCGCGCCATCCACCACCCGCACCAGCATCACCACACCCACATAATTATCAAACCATGAATCGACAATCAATGCCGTGAGCGGCGCATCCGCATCGCCCTCCGGCGGCGGCACACGCGCCACCACCGCCTCAAGAATATCCTCGACGCCCAGCCCGGTCTTGGCAGACGCCAACACCGCCTCGGTCGCGTCAATCCCGATGACATCCTCAATTTCCTGACGGGCGTTATCCGGGTCGGCGGAAGGCAGGTCAATTTTGTTCAACACCGGCAACACTTCCACATCCAGCTCAATCGCCGTGTAGCAATTCGCCACCGTCTGCGCCTCCACGCCCTGCGACGCGTCCACCACCAACAACGCCCCCTCGCAGGCTGAAAGCGAGCGCGACACCTCGTAAGAAAAATCCACGTGTCCCGGCGTATCAATCAGATTCAGGTTGTAAACCCGCCCATCCCGCGCCTTGTAATCCAGCGCCGCCGTCTGCGCCTTGATGGTAATGCCGCGCTCGCGCTCAATGTCCATGGAATCAAGCACCTGCGCCTCCATCTCGCGGTCGGAAAGCCCGCCGCAATAATGGATGATGCGGTCAGCCAGCGTGGATTTACCGTGGTCAATGTGGGCGATGATGGAAAAATTACGGATGTGCTTCATGCCGTCCCGTTCAGAAACAACGCGCGCCCCCCAACAAGGTAAAAGGTAACGCGCGCTGCATACAAAATCTGGAAAACTGGCGATTGTAACGGAGTTCAAGCAAAACGGCACGTATCTTTGACATCAGCAGAGTAGCGGGAGCATCCTGCTCCCGCTGGCAGGTTACGAACGAGAGCAGGATGCTCCCGCCACTTTTGATCCCGCTCCCGCAAGGGAAGTAGGTAAAACATGGCAAACCGCGCGCGCTTTCAGCGGATGGTTTGATTGAAGAAACCTTTTCCCCGCCTGGTACGGTATTCGCCCCTGCGCCCCGATTCCTGATACCCGATATACTGACGCCCTTTCCATTCCCCCCGCCGCAAACATGAACCCGCCCCGCATTGGTTTTGTTTCTCTTGGTTGTCCGAAAGCGTCCAGCGACGCGGAGCAGATTTTGACGCGCTTGCGCTCGGAGGGTTATCTGATTGCGCCGACTTACCGCGATGCCGATCTGGTGGTGGTCAATACCTGCGGCTTCATCGACGCCGCTGTGACCGAATCGCTGGACGCCATCGGTGAGGCGCTGGCGGAAAATGGCAAAGTCATTGTCACCGGCTGTCTGGGCGCGCGGGAAAACGTCGTGCTGGCGGCGCATCCAGAAGTGCTGGCGGTGACTGGTCCTCATGCCGCCGATGAAGTCATGGCGGCGATTCACCAGCATCTTCCGCCTGAGCACGATCCGTTCGCGTCGCTCGTCCCGCCGCAAGGCATCCGCCTGACGCCCGACCATTTCGCCTACCTGAAAATTTCCGAAGGTTGCAACCATCGTTGTACCTTCTGCATCATCCCGTCGCTGCGCGGCGCGCTCGTTTCCCGACCCGTTGGCGACGTGCTCGAAGAAGTGCGCAAACTTGCCGAAGCGGGCGTCAAGGAATTGCTTGTCATCTCGCAAGACACCAGCGCCTACGGCGTCGACCTCAAATATCGCACCGGCTTCTGGGGCGGCAAACCCGTCAAGACCCGCCTGAAAGAACTCTGCGAGGCGCTCGCCAGCCTGGGCGTCTGGGTGCGGTTGCATTACGTCTACCCCTACCCCGCCGTAGACGACCTGATTCCTCTTATGGCGGCTGGCAAAATCCTGCCCTATCTGGATGTGCCCTTCCAACACGCCAATCCGCGCATCCTCGCCGCCATGAAGCGCCCCGCCGCCGCCGAAAACATGCTCGCCCGCATCCGCCGCTGGCGGGAAATCTGCCCGGAAATCGTCATTCGCTCCACCTTCATCACCGGCTTCCCCGGCGAAACGGAAGCGGAATTTCAGGAATTGCTGGACTTTCTCAAAGCCGCGCAACTGGACAGAGTGGGCGCATTCGCCTACTCCCCCGTAGACGGCGCAGCCGCCAACCACCTCCCCGACCTGCCCCCCGAAACCGAACGCGAAGACCGCCGCCGCCGTTTAATGGAATTGCAGGAAGACATCAGCGCCGAAAAGCTCGCCCAAAAAATCGGCAAGGAAATCACCGTGCTGGTCGACGCCGTCGACGAAGAAGGCACAATGGCAAGAACCGCAGGCGACGCGCCGGAAGTCGACGGCATGGTGTATATCGACGACTTCTTCGACGCCGCAGCGGGCGATTTTATTCGGGTCAAAATTGTGGATGCGGATGAACATGACCTGTATGCAGAAGCTTGCGAAGCGGATTGATTATTGACATGTACTCCGCCTCTGAACCCACCGCTTTCCTGACGCGGCTCGCCGCCATCGTCGGTGCTTCGCATCTCATCACCGACCCTGCCGACCTCGCGCCCTGCCTTACCGACTGGCGCGGGCGTTATACGGGCAGGGCGTTGGCGGCGGCGCGTCCTGGCAGCGCTGCGGAAGTGCAGGCGATTGTGCGCGAATGTCTGGCGGCGGGTGTGGCGATGGTGCCGCAGGGCGGCAACACGGGGCTGGTGGGCGGGGCGACGCCGGATGTTGGCGGGCGGGCGTTGGTGATTCAGCTTGCCCGCATGAACCGCGTCCGCAGCATTGACCGCGTGAATCACGCGCTGGTCGTGGAAGCGGGCTGCGCGCTGGCGCAAATCCAGAGCGCCGCCGAAGCGGTGGGGCGGCTGTTTCCCCTCTCGCTTGCCGCCGAAGGCAGTTGTCAGATTGGCGGCAATCTCGCCACCAACGCGGGCGGTGTGCAGGTGTTGCGCTATGGCACGATGCGCGATCTGACGCTGGGGCTGGAAGCCGTGTTGCCGAACGGCGAACTCTGGTCAGGGCTGACAGCGCTCCGCAAAAACAATACCGGCTACGACCTGCGCCATTTGCTCATCGGCGCGGAAGGCACGCTCGGCATCATCACCGCCGCCGCCCTGAAACTTTTTCCCCTGCCCGCCGAAACGGTCACCGGCTGGCTGGGCGTCGCCTCGCCCGCTGCCGCCATCGACCTGCTCTCCAAAACCCGTATGGGTTTTGACGCGCAGTTGACGGCGTTTGAACTCATCTGCCCCCTTTCCCTGCAACTCGTCCGGCGGCATTTTCCCCATCTCCCCCCGCCCCCATCCGCGCCCTGGCATGTGCTCTGCGAGTTTTCCGGCAGCGGTGAAGATAACTTGCGGCACAAGGCAGAAAACTTCCTCACCGCCCGCTTGCGAGATGGCGCGATTTCGGACGGCATACTGGCGCAAACGAACGCGCAGCGCAAAAATCTTTGGGCCTTGCGCGAGAACATTTCCGAAGCGCAGAAAAAGGAAGGCATCAGCATCAAACACGACATCGCCCTGCCGACTTCCCGCGTCGCTGAATTCCTGGAGCGCGTCGAACCCTTGCTGACCGCCCGCTTCCCCGACATCCGCCACGTCGCCTTCGGTCATCTGGGCGACGGCAACCTGCATTTCAATGTTTCCATGCAGAACTCCGCCGCCAACGCCCGTCTGCTCGCGCGTGAACACGAAGTGAACGAAATCGTCTACGACCTCGTGCACACGCTGGAAGGCAGCATTTCCGCCGAACACGGCATCGGTCAGTTAAAGCGCGAATTTCTCACCCGCTACAAAACCCCGGCGCAACTCGCCGCCATGCGCGCCATCAAACACGCGCTCGACCCTGCGGGGCTGATGAATCCGGGAAAAATTTTCGAGGCGTTTTAATGAACATGGCACACAAAAACACACGCGGTCTGCGCTTGCTCTGCATACTTCTAGGCTTAACCATGTTCGCTGGCTGCGGCATCCTGGGCAGCGGGAAAAGCGGCGGTGGCACGGGGACGACATCGACGCAGAAAAAGCCCTCCCCCTTTGCGCGTAATCTGGAAGCAACGCCGCAGGGCAAGGAGGTGGTGATGTACGCGCTGGGGCTGATTGGCACGGATTACCGCTTCGGCGGCAAGAATCCGTCCGCCGGGCTGGATTGTTCCGGCATGGTGGCGTATATCTTTCAGCAAGCAGCCCGCTACACGGTCAGCGGCAGCGCCGCCAACATCGCCCAAAAGGGGAAGAACGTGCGCCCCGAAGCCATCCGCCCCGGCGATTTGGTGTTTTTCAACACCCTGAACCGCCCGCGCTCCCATGTCGGCATCTACATCGGCGACCTGCGTTTTGTGCACGCGCCTTCGACCAACGGACAGGTGCGTATCGACAGTCTGGAAAACAGCTACTACTCAACTCGTTTTGAGGAGGCGCGCAGCTATTTTTAGCGCAGAGTGGCGAGAACTCCCAGATTCCATGTTTGAAACAGGGCGCTGGAAGCTCCCGCCACCATGTTACAAAAATTGGGCGGCGACCCAGAATATCCCCGCCGCCAGCAGCATGGAAATGGGAAAGGTCAGCACCCAGGCGAGCAGGATGTTTTTCAGGGTGTTGCCATGCAAGCCGCTGCGATTGGCCACCATCGTGCCGGCAACGCCGGACGACAGGATGTGCGTGGTGGACACCGGCAAGCTGTAAAGATTCGCCGCGCCGATGGCGATGGCGGCGGTAATCTGGGCGCTCATGCCTTGGGCATAGGTCATGCCCTGTTTGCCGATGCGCTCACCGACTGTTTCCACGACGCGCCGCCAGCCGACCATCGTCCCCAAGCCGAGCGCCAGCGCAATCGCCAGCGTGACCCAGATGGGGGAATATTCGGTGGTGGCGGTGAGGTCTTTCCGCAGACGGTTCAAGTCGGATTTTTCGCGGGCAGCAAGCGTTGAGAGTTTGCCGGTCTGCTTGGCGACCTCATCCAGACAGAGCAGGTCGCGGCGCACTTCAATCCGTTTGTCGTCCGCCAGCATCGTGTAATCGTGCACGCCATTCAGGTTTGTCAGCAGGCGCTGAATCGTCGCCGACGTATGGGCGACTTCGCAACGATAGGGGGTCGACGATGTGAGCGCGGGAGCGGCGGAAGCATCCGCCATATCATCAACAATCGCGGGCGGCGCTTGCAGCAGCAGCGCGTCTTGATGCTTTTCGTAAAGCTGTTTCAGGTAATGCGCGGCTTCGCGGGTGCTTTCAATCTGATAGGCGCTGCTGCCCTGATTCAACACAAACTGGGCGGGCAGGAAGCAGATGAGCACCAGCATGATGAGTCCGATGCCTTTTTGCCCGTCGTTGGAGCCATGCACAAAACTGACCGCCATCGCGGAGAGGACAAGCATGAGCCGGATCCAGAACGGGGGGTGTTTCCTGTTTTTCAGTTCCACGCGCATTTCCGGCGCGCGATGCATCCTGCCGAGAGGACGCCAGCGTTTCAGTCCGAGCAGGATGATACCGGCGAGCACAAAACCCATGACGGGGGAAAAAATGAGCGACAGCCCGATGTCGATGGCTTTTTGCCAGTTGATGCTGTCCGCAATGGGCAGGTTATTCAGTAACGCATTGGCAAGACCGACGCCGAGTACCGCGCCAATCAGGGTGTGGGAACTGGACGCGGGAATGCCGAAAAACCATGTCCCCAGATTCCAGGCGATGGCGGCGGTCAGCAGGGAAAACACCATGACCAGCCCGCGCGCGCCAGTGTCGACATTGATGAGCAATTCGACGGGCAGCAGATGGACGATGGCATAGGCGACGCCGACACCGCCAAAGAGCACACCCAGAAAATTGAAAGTGCCGGAGAGCATGACCGCCCGATAAGGCGACATGGTTTTGGTATAAATCACGGTCGCGACGGCATTCGCCGTATCGTGAAAGCCATTGATGAATTCAAAGGAAAGCGTGAACAACAACGCCAGACCAAGGCTCACAAGAACCCACGGATTCGTCCCGCCCAGAAAATCGAACATGCAGTGTACCGTCAAGGAAATAGCGGAATCATGCCAGAAATCAGGGGCATTTCCAAAGCTAATTTAACGCTGCAAGTTGTCGTCTGACCCCGGATAATGCTGTTCCATTCCCGACAGCATATAACGGGTGCGGCTGTGGATTTGCTCCTGCATCTGTTGCAGCACCTTCTGGCTTTGATCCATATACGCCGACATCATGTTTTGCAGGGCGGGCTGTTGCAGGTGCATGAACTGCGCCAGAAAATCCGGTGACATGGCGGGATTTTCGCCAAAGACGGTGCGGGATTGTTCTTGCAGCTTGTGCTGGAATTCGGTGAAGGAGCGCACATTGTTTTCCAGATATTTACCCAACATGCCCTGCATGGCGTTGCCGTAAAGCCGAATCATGATGCCCAGAAGTTCGCAGGAAAAAATCGGCACACCACAGCTTTCCTCTTCCAGCAGAATCTGCAACATGATGCTGCGCGTCAGGTCTTCGCCGGTTTTGGCGTCGACGACCTGAAAATGATCGTAATGCAGCACCAGGTCTTTCACGTCAGAGAGCGTGATATAGCTGCTGGTGAGGGTGTCGTACAGGCGACGATTGGGGTATTTCTTGATTTGCCGGACTTCTGCGGTCATCTGGTTTTGCTCCGTAATTTGTATGTTACTGCGTTATGTGCAGTGCAGCATTATAAGCGTAAAAAAGCCCGACTTACGTCGGGCTTCGCTTCTGCCATTGGCAACAGGCAGGAACAGGGTTTTCGCCTTATTGGTAGTTCAGGCCACCATTGATATTCAGCGTCGCGCCGGTGGTGAAACCGGAGAGTTCGTCCGCCAGAAAAGCGACGGCAAAACCGATTTCTTCGGGCTTGGCAAGACGCTTCACGGGTACGGAATCAATGATGCCTTTCAGGATGTCTTCACGGATGGCAGTGACCATCTTGGTGGCGACATAGCCGGGGGCGACGGCATTGACCGTCACGCCCTTGGTGGCGAGTTCCTGCGCCAGCGCCTTGGTGAAGCCAATCACGCCCGCCTTGGCAGCGGAGTAGTTGGTTTGACCGGCTTGACCCTTGACGCCATTGACCGACGAAATGTTGATGATACGACCCCAGCCGCGATCCGCCATTTTTGTGGAAAACTGCTTGGTGACGTTGAACAGGCTGGACAGGTTGGTGTTGATGACCGCATCCCATTGTTCGCGTTCCATCCCCTTGAACATCTTGTCGCGGGTGATACCGGCGTTGTTCACCAGAATGTCGATGGGGCCGGCTTTTTGTTCGGCTTCCGCCGCCAGCTTTTGCACCGAGGCGAGGTCAGCCACGTCGCCAGCGACGGTGATGAAATCCTTGAAACCGGCGGCTTCCTGCTCTTTCAGCCATTCTTCCGGTTTGTCAAATTGGGGATGGTAGGCTGCGACAACTTTATGACCTGCTTTGGCCAAAGCCTGAGCGATGGCAGTACCAAGGCCGCCCATGGCGCCGGTTACGAGAGCTACACGTTGTGTCATAACTATCCTTTCCTCATGATTGAGTAGTGGTTGTAGAAAGGGGACAACTTAGCAGAAAAACGATTCTTCTGCCCGTATTTTTTGCGTTGCAACATCCGGGAATCCACTGGCATGAACGGGAAAACAGGCAGAATTTTCAGCAAAAATAAAGGGTTACGGGCGCACTGACGCGCGCTCCGTAACCCCTGCATGAACCCAACCGCGTCCGACTGCGCCGCTTACGGCAGGCTGTTCAGATAGGCGGCGACGGCGGTGATGTCCGCGTTTTTCAGCGGCGCGACGGCGGCGGACATTTGCGCTTCCTGACGTTCGCCGGTTTTGTCGCGGTAGCGCGTGACGGAGAGAACGATATATTCAGGGTGTTGGCTCGCCAGACGCGGGATGGTTTCGTTGCCATGCGCCGTACTGCCGTGGCAACGCAGACAAAGCTGGTTGTAAATCTGCTTGCCTTTGGCGACCAGGGTCGCATCCGGCTTGCCGGGGCGGGGATTTTGTCCGGCGTAGAACAGGGAGATTTGTATCTTTTCTTCCTCGCTCAAAACCTTGATCAGCCCTTGCATGAATTCATCCTTGCGCTGCCCGCGCCCGAATCTGCGCGTTTGTTCCAGCAGGTAGTCGGCATTTTGCCCGGCAAGATTGGGGACTTCCGGCAATTTGCTGACGCCATTCCCGCCGTGGCAATTCACGCAGAAAAAGGACGCCTTCTTGCCCTCCACCTGCGCGCTTCGCAAGGCTTGCGAATCATCCTGAATGGCCTGCAAGCGCGCATCGCCCGCCCACAACGAAGCGGAAAAGGTTCCCGCCAAAAACATGCATGTCAGAATTCGCCGCATTTGCTCACGCCTCATTACTTTCTCCTTTTTCCCTAAGCCTCTATTCTAGAGCCGGATGAAGTGTTCCCGGTAGTATTTCAGTTCATCAATGGATTCATAAATATCCGCCAGCGCCTCATGCGCGCCACGTTTCTGGAAGCCCTTGTAAATCGCGGGCGCCCAACGCTTGCTCAACTCCTTCAACGTGCTCACATCCAGATTGCGATAGTGAAACCACGCTTCCAGCGTCGGCATATAACGTGCCATGAAACGGCGATCCTGACAAATGCTGTTGCCGCACATGGGCGATGAAGTCTTGGGGACGAATTGTTGCACAAATTCGAGCGCGCGGGCTTCAATTTCGCTCTCATCATACACGGAAGCGCGCACCCGTTCGACCAAACCGGAACGCGCATGGGTTTTTTGATTCCATTCATCCATGCCGGACAGGACAACCTCGGACTGATGGACTGCCCAGACCGGCGACTCGCCCAGAACATCCAGGTTCGAGTTCGTCACCACGATGGCCAGTTCGATAATGCGGTCAGCATCAGGATTGAGTCCCGTCATTTCCATATCCAGCCAAACGAGGTTTGTTGCGTCGCGTGCCATATAATTGACCATCGTCCAAAGCTGCTATTGTGGCATAGCTTCACCCGACAAATCTTGTGGAAATTAAAACGTGTCAGAAATTTTTACCGCTGTTGCGCTCATCGCCCTGCTCTCCAACATCATTTTGCGCGTCTGGCTCTCCCTGCGCCAGACGCGATTTGTCGCGGCGCACCGCCACGCCGCGCCTGCCGCCTTCGCTGAACGCATCAGCCTCGCCGCCCATCAGCAGGCGGCGGATTACACGCTCGCCAAGGCAAAACTGGAACGTGTGGGACTTTTTGTAGAAAGCCTGCTCTTCGTCGCCCTCACCTGGGGCGGCGCGCTCGCGGCGTTGCACGACTTCTGGGCGCAGCGTCTCGTTGGTCTCGGTGGCAACCTCGGCTACGGCATCGCCCTGATTGCCAGTGTGCTGTTGCTCTCCGGCGTCATCGACCTGCCTCTGGAAATTTACCGCCAATTCCGGCTGGAAGCGCGTTTCGGCTTCAACCGCATGACGCCCGCGCTGTTTATTGCCGACAAGCTGAAGCAATTTCTGGTGTCCTGCCTGTTGGGATTGCCGCTGCTGGCGGCGGTACTCTGGTTGATGCAGGTCATGGGCGCTTACTGGTGGCTTTACGTCTGGCTCGTGTGGATGGGCTTCAACCTGCTGGTGCTGTTCATCTACCCGCTCTGGATTGCGCCCTGGTTCAACAAATTCACGCCCCTTGCCGATGGCGAAGTCAAAACGCGGGTACACGCCTTGCTGCAACGCGGCGCTTTTGGCAACCGCGAATTATTTGTCATGGATGGTTCCCGCCGTTCCAGCCACGGCAACGCCTATTTCACCGGCTTCGGCAAGGCGCGGCGCATCGTCTTTTTCGACACCCTCATCAACCGCCTGACGCCCGCGCAGATTGAGGCGGTGCTGGCGCACGAACTGGGGCATTTCCACCATCGCCACATCATCAAGCGCATGGCGGGGATTTTCGCGCTCTCCCTCGCCTTTCTCGCGCTGCTGGGCGCGCTGCTGCACGCGCCCTGGTTCTTTCAGGGCTTGGGCGTCGGCATCGACAACACGGGCAACACGGCGCTCGCGCTGGTGTTGTTCGGACTTGTCATACCCCTTTTCGCCTTCCTGACGACGCCGCTGTTCAGCTTTCTCTCCCGCCGCGACGAATTTCAGGCGGACGCCTACGCCGCCCGCATTTCCTCTGCCGAAGAACTCGCCGCCGCGCTGGTCAAACTCTACGAGGATAACGCCGCCACCCTGACGCCTGACCCGCTGCACTCCCGTTTTTACGACTCCCACCCACCGGCGGCGGAACGCATCGCGCATCTGCAATCCCTCGCCCCCTCTGGCGTGACCGCAGCTTGAATACCGGCAATCCACTACGCTCCGGCTGCATCGTCGCCGCGCACGGGCGGCAGTGTCGGGTCGAACTGGAAAACGGCGATGTCCTGCCCTGCCTCACGCGCGGCAAAAAAAGCGAAGCCGTCTGCGGCGATGCCGTATTCATCCGCAGCACGGGCGAAAATCAGGGCGTTATCGAAGAAATCCGCCCGCGCCGCACACTGTTTTATCGCTCCAACGCCTTCCGGCAAAAACTCATCGCCGCCAACGTCGACCAACTCATTCTGGTCGCCGCCGTCGAACCCGCTTTTTCGACGCAACTGCTGGAACGCTGCCTGATTGCCGCTGAGAGCCAAAACATCGCCGCCCTGATTGTGTTGAACAAATGCGACCTCACCCTCGCCCTGCCCGCCGCGCAGGAGCGCCTGCGCCCCTTCGCCGCGCGCGGCTGCGCCATCCTGAATCTCGCCGCCCGTCAGGACGCCAGCGCCGCTGTCGCCCAAATCGTGCCGCATCTGCGCGGCAAAACCAGTCTGCTCGCGGGGCAATCCGGCATGGGCAAATCCACCCTCATCAACGCCCTTATCCCCGCCGCCGCCGCCGCCACGCGCGAAATCTCCGCCGCGCTGGATTCCGGCAAACACACCACCACCCACGCCCGCCTCTATCACCTTGATGCCGAAAGCCACATCATCGACTCCCCCGGCTTGCAGGAATTCGGTCTCGCCCATCTCACGCCAGAAGCGCTCACCCGCGCCTTTCCCGAATTCGCCCCTTACCGGGGCGACTGCCGCTTTCGCGATTGCCGCCATCAGCAAGAACCCGGCTGCGCCCTGCAAAACGCCGTCGCCAACGGCAACATCGCGCCGGAACGCCTGCGACTTTTTCAAACCTTGATGGCGGAACACCCCCGTTGAAGCCGCGCCGCATTCCACTTCATTCCGCGCAGATGGAAACTCCCGTCTGCGCGGTGCGCGGATTAAAATTTGAACCATGCGGGTCGACGCGTCGCCAACCCGCAATTTTGGAAGACGAACCATGACCAGCACAGGAATCCATCCGGCATTACTCATTATTGATGTAGTGACAACACCGGAATGGGCAAGTCGTCCGTAAATGCATAACGCCTCACAACCACGCGCCACATTACGCGCCCTGCAAGCTGACATCACCACCCTGCCCGTCGATGCCATCGTCAACGCCGCCAATACCTCGCTTTTGGGCGGTGGCGGCGTAGATGGAGCGATTCATCGGGCTGCCGGCGCGGAGTTGTTGGCGGTTTGTCGTACCTTGAACGGCTGTCAAACCGGCGACGCGAAAATTACAGCAGGATTCCGGCTGCCTGCCCGCCACATCATCCACACCGTCGGCCCAATCTGGCGGGGCGGCAAGGCGAATGAAGCGGCACTGCTGGCGGCTTGTTATCGGCGTAGTCTGGAACTCGCGGCTGACGCGAAAGCCAAAACAGTGGCTTTTCCCTGCATCAGCACGGGGGTTTATGGCTACCCGCCTGAACTGGCGGCGCCGCTTGCCATCAACAGCGCGCGCGATGCGCTAAAAGAATTTTCCGGCATTCAGGAAGTTTTGTTTTGCTGTTTCTCGCGGGAAGATTTTGAGTTGTATGCGCGGCTGCTGGCGCAGGGCTGAATCGACAAACCCTGCCGGGTCGCTTGCGGGAATGCCGAAGCGCCCGATCATTCCCGCGCCAGAATTTCCGATATTTTATTTGCATGAGTCAGCGCCATCAGATGCCCGCCCTGCGGGATGGAAATATCGGCGCGGACATACCGTATCGGCAAAATCCGGTCTTTTTTGCCGTGGATGTGGGTGAGATTGGAGATGGCTTGCGTATTTTTCCACCGCGCGATTTTATCCATCGCCCAAGCCAGAAAAATCGGATCGGTATCGCGCAAAATCGCCGCCAGTATCGCCTTGTCTTCCGGCGTTTGCACGCCGAAAAACCAGTCTGTGACGAAGTTTGGCGTGGTGAGCAAGCGAGACGGCAGACATTTGTGCAAGTTCAATGCGCCGAAAAAACGATAGTAGAAGGGAATTTCCCGCCGGTTTTTTGCCGAAGAAAGCAGAATCACTTTGCGGGTGGGCATGAGTTTGGCGACTTCCACCGCCATGATGCCGCCAAAAGAGAGTCCGAGCAGTACCGGATTGGGCGTTTTGAGTTGCGCCATCAGCCGTCCGGCATAGCGTTCTATCGTTTCGCGCTTTTCCGGCGTAATCCAGCGGATGAAAACGACCTCAAAGCCGGAAAAATCCAGTTTGCAAAACACGCGCTCATCAGCGCCTAACCCACTGAAAACATAGATTATTCTGTCACCTTCCATGCCGCTTCTCACGTTAGCTCGACATCACCCTCATCGCCACTTCCGGCTCATGACCGCCGCCGCTCAGGATAATGCCACGCATGGGAGAAACATCGTTTGATGAAAATCATGAACAAGGTTCTCAGAGCTTTCCGAGCAGCAGATATTCCATCAACGCCTTTTGCGCGTGCATCCGGTTTTCGGCTTCGTCCCAGACGACGGATTGCGGGCCGTCGATGACCTCTGCGGTGACTTCTTCGCCCCGATGGGCGGGCAGGCAGTGCATGAATACGGCGTCGGGGGCGGCGATTTTCATCATTTCGGCGTCGACGCGCCAGTCTGCGAAGGCTTTGATACGCGCTTCGTTTTCGGCTTCAAAGCCCATGGATGTCCATACGTCGGTCGTCACCAGATGCGCGTCCCGGCAGGCTTCCATCGGGTCTGCGAAGACTTGCAGATGCGGGTTGCCCGCGACCTTGACCAGATGGGGGTCGAGTTCGTAGCCCGGCGGGGTGGAGACATGTACCTTGAAATTCAACACTTCCGCCGCTTGCAGCCAGGTGTTGCACATGTTGTTGGAATCGCCAACCCATGCCACTGTCTTGCCTTCAATCGCGCCGCGATATTCGATGAAGGTGAAGATGTCGGCAAGAATCTGGCAGGGGTGATATTCGTTGGTCAAGCCGTTGATGACCGGCACGCGGGAGTGGGCGGCGAAACGCTCGATGATGCTTTGCTCGAAGGTACGAATCATCACGAGGTCACTCATGCGCGAAATCACTTCCGCCGAATCTTCCACCGGCTCGCCGCGTCCCAGTTGCGAATCGCGGGTGTTCAGATAGATGGCGGAGCCGCCCAGTTGTTGCATCCCCGCCTCGAAGGAGAGGCGCGTGCGGGTGCTCGCCTTCTCGAAAATCATGACCAGCGTGCGGTCAAAGAGGGGGTGATGCGTTTCGTAACGCTTGAATTTATCCTTGATGACGCGGGCGCGCTGGAACAGGTATTCAAATTCCGCGCGGGAAAAATCCTTGAATTGAAGAAAATGTCGCACAGCCATATTCACTCCTGCAAAAAATTCTTGACCAATGGCACGAGTTTTTCCGTGAGTTCGCGCACTTCCGCTTCACCGAAAATCAGCGCGGGCAGAAGGCGAATCACGGTGTCGTGGGTGACGTTGATGAGCAGCCCGATTTCCAGCGCCCGCCCGACCAACGCGCCGCAGGGACGGTCGATTTCGATGCCCAGCATCAGGCCTTGTCCGCGCACATCCACGACGCCGGACACCTCCGCAAACGCCGCCGCCAGTTCGCGCCGAATCTGCGCGCCAGTGCGTTCGGCGTTAGCGACCAGACCTTCGGATTCAATCAGCTCAATGGTTTTCAAGGCGGCCGTCGTCGCCAGCGGGTTGCCGCCGAAGGTGGAGCCGTGATTGCCGGGGCAAAACAACCCCGCCGCGCGACCGCCCGCCAGACAAGCGCCCACCGGCACGCCGGAACCCAAGCCCTTCGCCAGCGTCACCACATCCGGCAGGATGCCCGCGTGTTGGTAGGCGAACCATTTGCCGGTACGCCCCATGCCGCATTGCACCTCGTCGCAAATCAGCAGCAAGCCGCGTTCGTCGCACAATTGCCGCACGCCGCGCAGGTATTCGGGGGCAGCCATGTGAATCCCGCCCTCGCCTTGCAACACTTCCAGCATTACCGCTGTGACATTGGCATGATGCTGCACCACCTGCCGAATCGCTTCCAGATCGCCGTAAGGGGTACGCAGAAAGCCCGGCACGAGCGGCTCAAAACCCGCCTGCACCTTGCGGTTGCCGGTGGCGGAAAGGGTTGCCAACGTGCGCCCGTGGAAGGCGTTTTCCATGACAATCATCGCCGGATTATCAATGCCCTGCTTATGCCCGTAAAAACGCGCCAGCTTGATGGCGGCTTCGTTCGCCTCGCAGCCGGAATTGCAGAAAAAGACTTCGGACAAGCCCGAACGTTCCGCCAGCGCGTCAGAAAGCGCCTCCTGCTGCGGGAGGCGATAGACGTTGGAAACGTGCAGCAAGCGTCCCGCCTGTTCCGCCAGCGCGGCGACAAAAGCGGGATGGGCATGCCCCAGGGTATTGACCGCGATGCCGGAGAGGACATCCAGATAAGTCTTGCCTTCGGTATCGGTCAGATGGCAGCCCTTGCCGTGCGTGAAAGCCACGGGTTGGCGACCATAGGTGTTCATCAGATGCGACATTGGGAAATCGCCTCACATTGAAAAGGTTGAACTTTTACGGGGAAACAAAATGGCGGCAAGCGCCGCCCCCGTTCTCCGAAAAAGGGATTGATTCTAAGATAAAAGCCCTGTCTTGTATATGCCTGAAACAGCGGCTTTTCTGTTAGAATCGGCACCCGGAATGCACCCGGCAGAGGTGTAGAAAAGGCTTCAAGCGCGCTCTGTTCGTGGCAAACACACCACCTTGCGCCCCTCCATCCAACACGAGCAAATCCGAATGAGCGACCCCGAACTCAATTCCTTTCATTCCTTCATCATTCTTGGGCTGACCAGCAAAGGCGATAAATTCCGTCCCAGCGATTGGGCAGACCGCCTTTCCGGTATTTTGTCCGCCTTTCGCGCGACCAAGAAAATGCAGTACTCCCCCTACGTCAGCCCCGGCGACTACAACGGCGAGAAAGCCGTCTACGTCGACGGCGCGCTGCGCGATCTGGAACCGGCGGCTTACGCCTTTCTGCTTGACTTCGCGCGAAACAACGATTTGCAGATTGTCAACAGCGTTTGCCCGGTGCCGTGAAATTGACCATCGCGCACATGGCGCAAGGGCAATGCCATCAGGTTAAGCGCGGCGTCTGGAAGCTGTTGGGGTGAGCCAAAGGCGTAACCCAACGGCAGGGCGCTTACGCGCGAACATCGGTCAAACGCGGTGGTGGCTGTTGCTGGCGCTGGTAAGCCCAATGGTGGAAGGCGCTTCGCTTTTCCTCCCTACGGAGGACGCCCGCGCTACGCGCTGCCGGAGAGGTCGGCGAAGCCGGTTAGGGCATCTTTTGCGCCTGTCAGCAGGGCAGCAAGCGACGTGGCTCGGTACCAGGAGGCGGGGGGTTGTAGTCCTCAACCAGAAAATCAGAAATAATCCATCTAGGTTGTTTTGGACATAAAACTTCAGCTTCACTGCTCTCACTTTGAGTATCAAGGTTGGTAACCTTAAAGAAATAAATCACACGAAGTACCATCTCTCCCGTATCAACCAAAAATTCAGCACGGTCATTCCCCAAATACCCATTATTAGGGATATAGCCCCAAATAAGAGTTCCGTAATTAACAAACTGATCCATTTTCCCATATTTAGGGGGTTTAACTAGTTCGACTGTAGTAGACGATGGTATTTTACGCACTTCTTTACCACTGAGGAGAAGATAATTGTATACTCCTTCTTCTACTACCATCGTTGTCCCGCCAAAACTAACTGGCACACAGACCCCAATTATTCCAGTTTTTGAGGTAGTTAACATGTCAGCCTTGGCAACAATCTCTGTTGCTGGAATAGAAGCGTCATGGGGTTCAATGGCATACATCATGATAGATTCTCCGAGATCTGAGCGCGTAGCGCGGACATCCTCCGTAGGGTGGGAAAGCGAAGCGCCTTCCATTCGATGCCAAGAGGCGGGGGGGGGTTGTAGTCATTAATGCCGGAGGCGTCGGAAATCGACTTATTGTTAACTCTGATTAACCGGGGAGGTGGGCAAAATCGATCATCATCATAATCGTTATAAGTTCCCACGACCTTAAGATCTACCACCACTTTGTAATAATTACCCTGAAACTCCACCATGAATATGGCTTGATCATTACCTAAATACCCATTATCGGGATCATAATAATAGGCAATACGACCATAATTAGATGCATCCTTCGATACTTCTTCTGTTAGCTTCCCATGTTTGGTTCCTTGAAGTAATACAGGTTTGAACTCGACGATGTCAGAACGCTTATTTTTATTTTGATTTTGCATATAATCTTGCAGCATGCCAGCTGGGTCAACCCACCGGACAGCCGATCTTGGGTCAGACGTATCTGCAGTATGCTGACAATTTTTCAGAATATAATCTGCTTGCGGCGTTGTAGTACCACTGCTGGTTTGTGCCAGGACGACTGGCATTTCCTGTGATGGCATGTAAGCAAGCGTAGCGCGGACATTCTCCGCAGGGTGGGAAAGCGAAGCGCCTTCCACTCGGTACCAGGAGGCGGGAGTGTTGTAGTCTTCAGGAGATGGTTGGGAAATTTTCCAGATACCTACTGGACAAAATTTCTTTAGATCAAATTCTGGACTATCGACTGGTTCGGACTGAACGATGATATTTACCACAATGCGTACAGTTTCTCCGTTCCATACTGAGATGATAGCCTCAAAATGCTCCTTACCAAGATAACCATTGTTTGGCACATAGGAATAAAAATCCCCATGATCGGTTTTTATCTGTTTTAATTGACCATATGTCGGTTTCTTGATAATCCGAACATCAGCTCCAGTAGGTAATGAAGGATTTTTTTGCTTTTCATAAGCAAGAATGTGTTGCGCCAAATTTGCTAAACTAAATGTTAGCCCTCCTTCATCTGAGACCTCACAATATCCAAAAACTTGCACTGTCTCTTTCTCTGGAGCAGCAGCAACCAACACTGCGGGAGCAAGCGTAGCGCGGACATCCTCCGCAGGATGGATGAGCGAAGCGCCTTCCATTCGGTGCCAAGAGGCAGGGGTGTTGTAGTCTTCGACCGAGGGATGGGAAATGATCCAGTAATAATCTTTGCAAGGCTGACCCTCATAGCCTTCTGATCCAACATCATGCAAGTAATAGACAACCTTGATCTTTTCTCTCATTATCTCAACCATGGCAACAATCTTGTCTTTGCCAACATAGCCCACATCCGGGGCATAATAATAGAATAGATCTTTGAATACAGAAACAATATTATTATTCTCATCAAAAAGTTTCCCATGTTTTGGCAATTCCAGCCAGGTGACCTTGGCTGTCTCAAAATATTTTGAGACTACAGCGTAAGTCAGTTTCTTTTCATTAAAAAAATAAAGACTTGCATCTGCGACAGGAGAAATTACGTGTTCACCAGATTCAGAAATAGGTTCTATATAAGGAGGCACCATAATACGGCAAATTCCAATGGCGCGATCTTGCTTTATCTCGTTTTTCGCCATAATGACAACAGGTTCTTGTATAGCAAGCGTAGCGCGAACATCCTCCGCAGGGTGGATGAGCGAAGCGCCTTCCACCATTGGGCTGACCAGCGCCAGCAACAGCCACCACAGCGTTTGACCGATGTTCGCGCACCAGCGCCCTGCGGTGGATAACGCTTCGCTCATCCACCCCGCGTACCGTCGCTTTGCCTTGTCGAAAACCGCTACCGCTTTACGCATCTCTTTCTCCTGTGGGCATATTGACAACATCGCTCGCCCAATTCGCGGGAAACAAGCCGCGCCGCGCATCACGATGAAACGACGAATACGACCTGTCAACAAGCTTTTTATGAATCCGGCAATCGAATATACCGTCTTCCGCACGGGCGATCCATCATCGTTCCATCCAACGGGTTCAGGTAGGGCGGTTTCTCAGAAACCGCCGTTGTTTAACGTCCGGCGCGTTCGGAGAACGCGCCCTACCATCTGCCAAAAATGATTAATCGCTTGTGGAAGCAGGTAGTGTATTCGATTGCCAGGTTAATATGAAGAACGGCGATTGTAACGGATTTGCAGCATGGTAGCGGATCGCCATGACATCCTCCGCAGGAGCGACTACCCGCTGCCCGTGCGCGGTTCAGGCAGTACGGGCGATGGGGCATCGACCCTACGCAAACCCGTTGGCATTTTGCAATAATCCTGAAACGGCGCTTCCGAAACCAGCGTCATTTCTCGCCCGCTGACGGGATGCGCGAAGCTCAATCGGCTGGCGTGCAGCAGCAGGCGCGGGGCGGCGTCGCGCTCGGCAGGTTTAGCGTAAAACTCATCTCCCAAAATCGGATGTCCAATCGCCTGCATATGCACCCGCAGTTGGTGCGAACGCCCGGTATAGGGCAGCAGGAGCACACGGGTGCGGTCTTCGCCCTCAAAGTTCAAACGCCTGAATTCCGTCAACGCGGGTTTGCCGTGTTCAAAACTCACCATTTGGCGGGGGCGGTTTGGCCAGTCGCAAATCAGCGGCAACTCCACCCTGCCCTCTGCCGCCGCCAGACGCCCTGCCACAATCGCCTCGTATTGTTTTTCCACGCGCCGTTCGGCGAACAGTCTGCTCAATGCGGATTGCATCGCCTTGCCACGCGCCAGCAGGATGATGCCGGAAGTCGCCATGTCGAGGCGATGCACAATCAGCGCGTCGGGGAATTCGCGGATTGCCCACGACCACAGACAATCCCGCTTGTCCTCGCCGCGACCGGGTACGGACAACATGCCAGATGGCTTTTCCAGCGCCAGCAGGCTATCGTCGGCGTGAAGAACCTGCGGTTCTTCAGAGGGCAGGGGACTGATGACAGAAGACAGATGATTTTCCGTCGCTTCGCGCCGCTGCTCGTCAAATCCATATGGTTTTGCGTCACGCACGCCGACTGTCCTCTGTCTTCAGTCCTCTGTCCTCTGAAATCAGTCTTCTGATCCCCCAGCCGACATGCTCGCGCACCAGCGCGGAAGGATGGTCGGCTCTGGCGGAAAGCGCCGCCAGCGCGTCTTCACTCGCCGCGCCGTTACCCAATGCCACGGCGATATTACGCAGCCAGCGTTGATGCCCGATGCGGCGAATGGGGCTGCCCGCGAAACGCGCCATAAAATCGGTCTCCTCCCACGCCATGAGGCTAACAAGGCGGGCGGTATCAAGACCGTGGCGCGGGGCGAATTCCGGGTCGCCAGCGCGGATGTCGCGGTTCCAGGGACAAACGAGTTGGCAATCGTCGCAGCCATAGATGCGGTTGCCGATGGCGGGGCGCAATGCTTCCGGTATAAAACCCGCGAATTCGATGGTGAGATAGGAAATGCAGCGGCGGGCGTCGATTTCGTAAGGCGCGACAATCGCCTGAGTCGGGCAGGCGCGCAGACATTTCGCGCAGCTTCCGCAATGCGGCGCTTGCGGCGCGCTGGCGGGCAGCGGCAGGTCGGTGTAAATCTCGCCCAAAAAGCGCAGCGAACCCTGCCGCGAGAGCAATAAAGTATGCTTGCCGCGCCAGCCGACGCCATTCTGGTGGGCAAACTCCACTTCCATGACCGGCGCGGAATCGGAAAATACCCGATAGCTGAAATGACCCATCTCCGCCTCAATACGGCGGGCAAGCGCCTGTAAACGCTTTCGCATGATTTTGTGATAATCCCGTCCCAGCGCGTAGCGGGAAATATAGGCGCGGGTCGGGTCAGCCAGCGCGGAAATGGCGGAGATGACGCCCTGCTCCGGCCAGTAATCCAGCGCCGCCGAAATCACCGCGCGGGTTCCCGCCAACAACGTTTCCGGTTTTGCGCGCAAGTCTTGATGACGCGCCATATAATCCATCTCCCCGTGCCATTTCCGGGAAATCCAGTCGGCGAAATGGGTATTGGCGGCGTCCAGCGCAGTTTCCTGATTTGCGGAATCAAGGCGGGTGATGCCCGTTTGGGCAAAACCCAACTCCGCCGCCCATTTTTCGATTTGCGTCGCCAATTCCCGCCACTGCTGCAAGGAGTCTGAATCGTGCATGAAAAAAATGATCCAAAAAATTTCAGCGATGAAATTGAACTCGCCGATGTCGCCGCCAGCGAAAAACTGGGGGCGCAACTCGCGCCCTGCCTCGCGCCGGGACTGGTGATTTACCTGCAAGGCGACCTCGGCGCGGGCAAAACAACCCTGGTACGCGCGTTGTTGTATGCCCTCGGTCATCAAGGCGCGGTCAAGAGTCCAACTTATTCATTAGTTGAAGTTTATGTAGTTTCGAGATTATACTTGTATCACTTTGATTTTTATCGTTTCATGTCGCCGGAGGAGTTCCTGGATGCGGGCTTGGGCGAATACTTTCGCAACGATTCGATTTGTCTGGTGGAGTGGCCGGATAAAGCCGCTGGTTATGTGCCACCCGCCGATCTCGTCCTCACCCTCAGCCACACTGAAAACGGCGCGGGGCGCGTTTGTGTGCCCGCCGCAAAGAGCAAGGAGGGGCAATCATGTCTGACAAAATTGCGCTCCGTCTGGGACGCAGGCGTTTCCTGAATTTTGTTGGCGCGGCGCTGATGCTCTCCGTCACGCCCGTCGGTCTTGCCGCAGGTCGCAACCCCACCCTGCTCGCGGTGCGCGTCTGGCCTGCCGACGAATACACCCGCGTCACCCTCGAACTCGACGCCAATGTGCGTTTCTCGCACTTCACTCTGGACAATCCTGACCGGCTGGTGGTCGATATTGAAGGCATCGAATTCAACAAGGCGCTGGAAAACCTCTCCGACAAGGTCGTCGCCAACGACCCCTACATCAAACTGCTGCGCGCCGGACGCTATAAACCGGATGTGGTGCGTCTGGTCATGGAACTGAAAACCCGCATCGCCCCGCAAGTCTTCACCCTGCAACCCGTCGGCGAATACGGTCATCGGCTGGTGCTGGAC
Source organism: Zoogloeaceae bacterium (assembly GCA_031287525.1). Classification (GTDB taxonomy): domain Bacteria; phylum Pseudomonadota; class Gammaproteobacteria; order Burkholderiales; family Rhodocyclaceae; genus Azovibrio. Next base: position 79,809 of record JAITSU010000068.1, read on the forward strand.
GTGTACCCCGAAACGCCGGTAGACCCCCTGCTCGCCCTCTTGCAACAACAAAGCCATAGCGACTACCCGCTTGCCAGCGAAGAAATCAGGATAGACGAACCCAAAACCGCCGCATCCGCAACCTTGGACAAAACCACCGACAAAGCCGCGTCCGACACCCACAAACCCGCCGAAAAAACACCCGCCACGCCCGCCAGCAAATCCGCTGGCAAGGTTAATCGCCTGATTACCATTACGCTTGACCCCGGACACGGCGGCGAAGACCCCGGCGCGGTCGGGCGCGGCGGCAACCGGGAAAAAACCGTCACGCTGGCGATTGCCAGACGGCTGAAAAGCAAACTGGAACGCGACCCCAATGTGCGCGTCGCCCTGACCCGCGACGGCGACTTTTTCGTGCCGCTGGGCACAAGGATACAAAAAGCCCGCCGGGTGCAATCCGACCTTTTTGTTTCCATCCACGCCGACGCCTGGATTAAGCCTGAAGCGCGTGGCTCTTCCGTTTTCGTGCTCTCCGAAAAGGGCGCGTCCAGCTCCGCCGCCCGCTGGCTCGCGCAAAAAGAAAACGACGCCGATCTGGTCGGCGGCGTCAATATCAACGTCAAAGACCCGTTTTTGGCGCGAACGCTCTTGGACCTCTCGCAAACCGTCACCAAAAGCGACAGCCTGCGCCTCGCCAAATCCGTATTGGGCGAATTGGGCGGCGTCAATCGCCTGCACAAATCCGATGTCGAACAAGCCGGCTTCGCCGTTTTGAAAGCTCCCGACATCCCCTCCATACTGGTAGAAACCGCCTTCATCTCCAACCCGGAAGAAGAACGCAAACTCGCCGACGAAAACTACCAAAACCAACTCGCCGAAGCCATCTCACGCGGCATCCTGCGCTATCTGGCGCAAAATCCGCCACCGGCGAAATCGCCGGTGGCAAAATCACAGTTTCATTTTCCGCTCTTATGGAGTTGATTCATGCGTTCAATCCTGGGCTGGATTACCTATTGGACAAGCTATCTGACCTATGTCGCCATACTTTTGATGGGGCTTTCTTTTTACTCGATGTGGGCGGCGCACGGTGACAACTCTTTTACCCCACGCGAACAATTACAAACATTCTCTGGCACCGTGCGACGAGCAAGTGAAGTCATCGTACAAACCAAAAGAACCAACTCCATCAGAGATAGATATTACGAGATTGAAGTGTACAGACTCGGCGCTGGCGCGCACACATTGCACATCAAAAAAATGGTTCGCGCGAATGATTCTAACGGTTCCAATGAGTGGATTGAAAATCTGGTTCGCAAGCTGCCTGAAAAAGAGGTCACGGTACTGTACGACAACAGCAACGAAATCTACGAAATCGTCAGCGAAGGACAGGCGACTCCGCTAACGTATGAGAAAACCCGTGACTTTTTGCTCACTACTGCTCATAACGCAAACGATATGTATGCCAGTGTGAAAGGTTGGGTTATCTACATCACCATGTTGCTCATCGGTATTGCAAGTTCCCGATTTCGCAGTCGCTACGAACAAGAGTAGCGCGTCGTGCGCGTTGGTCGTAGGGGCGGTTCGTGAACCGCCCCTGCGTCATCCGGTAGGGCGCGTTCTCCGAACGCGCCGTTTGTTGATTGCGGCGGTTTCGGAGAAACCGCCCTACCGGCGGTTGCGCCGCCGCTCACTTTTCTGTCTTCCGTCCTCTGTCTTCTGTCCTCTGACGCCGCCCGCGTTATAATCTTTGGTTTTTCGGCGTCCCCTTTCCCCATGCTTGTTTTTCGCGGTTTTCGTCGTTCCCCTGCGGCACCCACGGTGCTGACCATCGGCAATTTCGATGGCGCGCATCGGGGGCATCAGGCTTTGTTGGCGCATTTGATGGCCACGGCGCGGGGCTGCGGGTTGCCGGCGGCGGTGATGACCTTTGAGCCGCATCCGCGTGAATTTTTCTCACCGGATACCGCGCCTGCCCGCCTCTCGACCCTGCGCGAGAAGCTGGAAGCCTTTGCTGCCACAGGCGTGGATGAGGTTTATGCGGTGCGCTTCAATGCTGGCTTTGCTGCCCGCTCTGCTCCAGCGTTCGTGCAGGAAGTGCTCTCTGACGGGCTGCATGTGCGCCATCTCATCATCGGCGACGATTTTCGTTTTGGCGCGGGACGGCAGGGAAATTTTGCGTTTTTGCAGGCGGCGGGGCATCGCTTGAACTTTGCGGTCGAAGCCATGCCCACGGTGGCAGAGGGCGCGGAACGGGTGTCCAGTTCCGCCATTCGCGCGGCGCTGGCGGCGGGGGATTTTCAAAAGGCGGAGGCTTTTCTGGGGCATCCTTACGCCATCGCGGGGCAAGTGGTGCATGGGCGCAAATTGGGGCGGCAGCTTGGATTCGCCACGGCGAATATCCGCATCCGCCATAATCCTCCGCCCATGCAGGGCGTGTTCGCGGTGCAGGTTTCCGTGGGCGATAACGCGCCCCTGCCGGGCGTCGCCAATCTGGGGCTGCGCCCGACCATTGCCCGGACTATCGCGCCCCTGCTGGAAGTGCATCTGCTTGATTTCACCGGCAACCTGTATGACGCGCACTTGCATGTCGCCTTTTTGCACAAGCTGCGCGACGAAATGAAATTTGCCGACCTCGCCGCCCTGAAACAGCAGATTGCCCGTGACGCGCTGGCGGCGCGGGCGTTTTTCTCCCCATCCTTGCAAACTGAATCTTCAAACTCTCAACACTCTCTGAGCATCTGTCATGGCTGATTACAAACACACCCTGAATTTTCCCGACACGCCTTTCCCCATGCGCGGCGATTTGCCCAGGCGCGAGCCAATATGGGTCGCGGCATGGCAGGAGAAAAAGCTCTACCAGAAAATCCGCGCTATTTGCGCCGGTCGTCCGCGCTTTACCCTGCACGACGGCCCGCCCTATGCCAATGGCGATATTCACATCGGACACGCGGTGAACAAGGTGTTGAAGGACATCATCGTGCGGAGCAAGACGCTGGCGGGGTTCGATGCGCCCTATGTGCCGGGCTGGGATTGCCACGGCTTGCCCATTGAGCATCAGATTGAAAAACTGCACGGCAAGCATCTGCCCGCCGACAAGGTGCGTGAACTCTGCCGCGCCTATGCCGCAGAGCAGGTGGAACGGCAGAAAAAGGATTTTATTCGTCTGGGCGTTTTAGGCGATTGGGATAATCCTTACCTCACGATGGATTTTCAGGCGGAAGCCGACGAAATCCGCGCTTTAGGCAAAATTCTGGAACAGGGCTACCTGTATCAGGGCTTGAAGCCGGTGAACTGGTGCATGGATTGCGGCTCGGCGCTGGCGGAAGCGGAAGTGGAATACGAGGATAAAACCTCGACCGCCATCGACGTGGCGTTTCCCGTTGCGGGCGAAGAACTTGCCAAACTCGCGGCGATTTTCGGCTTGCCCGCCATCAGCGCCCCCGTCTTCGCCGTCATCTGGACAACCACGCCGTGGACGCTGCCCGCCAATGAAGCGGTGTGTGTGCATCCCGAATTCACCTACGAATTGCGTGATACGCCGCGCGGCAAACTGATTTTGGGGCGCGAACTGGCGGATGCCGCTTTGTCGCGTTACGCGTTGTCGGGCGAAATTTTGGCGACCTGCTCCGGCGTCGCGCTGGAAGGTCTGGCGCTAAACCACCCGTTTCAATCGAGAAACGTAAACATCATCTGCGGTGAACACGTCACCACCGAGGCGGGTACGGGTCTCGTGCATACCGCCCCGGCGCACGGCGCGGACGACTATGTGGTGGGCAAGCGTTACGGCCTGCCCGTGAATAATCCGGTGGGTAACGACGGCGCGTTTCTGGCGAACACGCCCGCGATGTCCGTGGGTGATTTGGCGGGTAAAAGCGTTTGGGACGCCAATCCGCTGGTGGTCGAGGAACTCGAAACCCAAGGGCTGCTTTTGCAACAGGAAAAAATCCGCCACAGCTACCCGCATTGCTGGCGGCATAAAACGCCCATCATCTTCCGCGCCACGACACAATGGTTTATCGGCATGACGCAACACGCAGGGAACGATGAAACGAATCCCACCCTGCGCGAAATCGCTGAAAAAGCCGTCGAAAATACGGATTTCTTCCCCGCGTGGGGACGCGCCCGACTCGAAGGCATGATGAAAACCCGCCCCGACTGGTGCATCTCGCGCCAACGCAACTGGGGTGTGCCGATTCCCTTCTTTTTGCACAAGGAAACCGGACAGCCGCATCCGCGCACGCCGGAATTCATCGAAGCCGTGGCAAAGCGGGTTGAGCAATCCGGCATCGAAGCGTGGTTCTCGCTCGACCCCGCCGAATGGCTGGGCGGCGAGGCAAAAGACTACGTGAAAATGAAAGACACCCTTGATGTCTGGTTTGATTCCGGCTCAACCCATTGGCATGTCATGCGCGGCTCGCACGACGACGCCCACGACTGGCCTGCCGATCTCTATCTGGAAGGCTCTGACCAGCATCGCGGCTGGTTCCAGAGTTCGCTCCTGACGGGCTGCGCTCTTGACGGTCACGCCCCTTACAAGGCATTGCTTACGCATGGCTTCGTGGTCGACGGCAAGGGGCGCAAGATGTCAAAATCATTGGGCAATGTCATCGCGCCGCAACAGATGGCGGACAAAATGGGCGTGGAAATCCTGCGCCTGTGGATTGCCTCAACCGACTATTCCGGCGAACTCTCGCTCTCTGACGAAATTTTGAAGCGCGTCGTCGAAGCCTACCGCCGCATCCGCAATACCGTGCGCTTCCTGCTCGCCAACGTCGCCGATTTTGACGCCGAAAAAGATATGTTGCCGGTTGAGGAATGGCTGGAAATCGACCGTTATGCCCTCGTGCTGACCCATGCCTTGCAGCGCGAAGTCACGGCGAATTACGACGCCTACGAATTTCACCCCATCGCGCAGGCCTTGCAAAATTTCTGTTCCGAAGATTTGGGCGCTTTCTACGTCAATATCCTGAAAGACCGCATCTATACCACGGCGGAAAAATCCCGTTCCCGCCGTTCGGCGCAAAGCGCCCTCTGGCACATCACCCAGACCCTCGTCCGGCTGATGGCGCCCATTTTGAGTTTCACCGCCGAAGAAATCTGGCAAACGCTGACCCAAAACCCGGATGATTCGGTCATGCTCCACACCTGGCACGAACTTCCTGCCGTGTCGAATGAAGCGAAACTGGCGACACGCTGGACGCACATCAACGCCGCGCGTACCGAAGTGTTGAAGGCGCTGGAAATCCTGCGTACCGAAGGCAAAATCGGCGCGGACTTGCAGGCCGCCGTCACCCTCACCGCCGAAGGCGAACCATACGAAGCCCTCGCCGCGCTGGGCGACGACCTGAAATTTGTCTTCATCACCTCTGCCGCCACGTTGAAAAAAGGCAAATTCGCCGTCGAAGTCGCTCCCACCCCCGGCGTTAAATGCGAACGCTGTTGGCATGTGCGCGAAGAGGTCGGCGCAAACGCCGAACATCCCGACCTCTGCGAACGCTGCGTCAGCAACCTGTATGGCGAAGGCGAGGCGCGGGAATATGCGTAAACTGACGCATCAATCAGCGCGTCTGTTCGCGCTCTGGCTCGCCGCCGCCGCCCTCGTGGTCGTGGCAGACCAGACCAGCAAACTCGCCGTGCTCGCCCATTTTCAATTGGGCGAACGCTTGCCGCTGACCGGCTTTTTCAATCTCGTGCTGGTGTATAACCCCGGTTCCGCGTTCAGTCTGCTGGCGGACGCGGGCGGTTGGCAAAAATGGTTCTTCACCGCCCTCGCCCTCGTCATTTCCGTCTGGATACTCCACGCGCTCTGGCAACAGCCCGAACAAAAACTGCAAAGCGCGGCCTTGACCCTCATCATGGGCGGCGCCATCGGCAACGTCATCGACCGCCTCGCCTACGGCGCGGTTGTGGATTTTCTCGATGTCTACATCGCCCACTGGCACTGGCCAGCCTTCAACATCGCCGATTCGGGGATTTGCGTGGGGGCGGCGCTATTGTTGTGGGCAACATGGCGCAATGAACATTCCGAACAAGAAGCAAACAAGTGATTTTGCCGCTATGCGTCTAACCCTGCTTCGTAGGGGCGGGTTTCAAACCTGCCCACCGTTACGGCATCGGGGCGATCAGGGCAGGTTTGAAACCTGCCCCTACAAAACCTCTCCCCCGCCCCCTCTCCCACAAGGAGAGAGGGGAGATTCGAGCGGCTTCGCCGCCTTTGATAGCTGACCTCTGATATCTGCCATGAGCACTGACGAACAAACCCCCGACCTTTTCGCTGAACTGTCTGCCGAACCGCCCGCCGACGCGGGTCAATCCGTCGCCACGCTGGAAGCGCCGCCACCGGATATTCCGCCGCCGCCCCCGCCTTCCGGTCTTGCCTTGAACATTCAGGATGAGGACGATGGCACGAGCGTGTTGCTGCATGAATCGGCTTCGCGCGATTATCTTGAATACGCGGTGGCGGTGGTCAAGGGGCGGGCGTTGCCGGACGTGAAGGATGGCATGAAGCCGGTGCAGCGGCGGGTGTTGTTTACCATGCGTGAGCTGGGGCTTTCCGCAACGACCAAGCCGGTGAAATCCGCCCGCGTGGTGGGCGATGTGATGGGTAAATACCACCCGCATGGCGACGCCTCCATTTATGACGCGATGGTGCGCGTGGCGCAGCCCTTTATGTTGCGTTATCCGCTGGTGGATGGTCAGGGCAATTTTGGCTCGCGCGATGGCGACAGCGCCGCCGCCATGCGGTACACGGAAGCGCGGCTGACGCCCATTGCCGACCTGTTGCTCTCTGAACTCTCCGAAGGCACGGTCGATTTTCAGTCCAATTATGACGGCGCGTTTGATGAGCCGGCGTTTCTTCCGGCGCGGCTGCCGTTTTTGCTGCTGAATGGCGCGTCCGGCATTGCCGTGGGCATGGCGACCGAAATTCCGTCGCACAATCTGCGCGAAACCGCCAACGCCGCCATTCACCTGCTGCAACACCCGGACGCCAGTCTGGAAGCGGTGCTCGCGCACATTCCCGGGCCCGATTATCCCGGCGGCGCGCAGATTATTTCCACCTCCGCCGACATCGCCGCCGCCTATCGCGCGGGACGCGGCAGCTTGCGGGTACGGGCGCGTTACGAGATTGAGGAATTGGCGCGCGGCGCGTGGCAGGTGGTGTTCCGGGAACTGCCGCCGGGCGTTTCGGCGGCAAAGGTATTGTCTGAAATCGGCGCGATGATGAATCCCCAGCCCCGCGCCGGGAAAAAGAGCATTGAGCAATCCGCCGCGCAGTTGAAAAACCTGTTCGCCTCACAACTGGACAAGGCGCGGGATGAATCCGGCAAGGACGACGATGTGCGTCTCGTTTTTGAGCCTTCGAGTTCCCGCCAGAACCGCGAGGAATTCGTCGCTCTGCTGCTCGCTCACACCAGTCTGGAAACCAACGCGCCGATCAATCTCGTCGCCGTGGGGCTGGATGGTCGCCCCTGCCAGAAATCGCTGCCGGACATTCTGGGCGAGTGGTGCCGCTTCCGCACACGCACGGTGACGCGCCGCACAAGGCATCGGCTGCAAAAAACCGAAGACCGCATCCACATCCTCGAAGGGCGGCACATCGTCTTTCTGAACATCGACGAGGTGATTCACCTCATCCGCGAATCGGACGAACCCAAACCCGCGCTGATGACCCGCTTCGCCCTCTCTGACCGGCAAGCCGAGGACATTCTGGAAATCCGCCTCCGCCAACTGGCGCGGCTGGAAGGCATCAAAATCGAACAGGAACTCGCCAGACTGCGCGAGGAACAGGAAGGGCTGGAACGCTTGCTGGGCGATGAAAACCTGCTCAAAAAACTGGTGATCCGCGAAATCCGCGATGACGCGCAAAAATACGGCGATGACCGTCGCACCCTGATCCAGCCCGCAGCCACCGCCTCCCGCGCCGAAGTCGCCGCCATCGCCGATGAGCCGGTCACGGTCATCGTCTCCGAAAAAGGCTGGGCGCGTGTGCGGCAGGGGCACGACCTCGATCTTTCCGGCATCGCTTTCAAGGATGGCGACCGTTTGGGTGGAGCGCATGAATGCCGCAGCGTCGACTCGCTCGCCATCCTCGCCGACGACGGTCGCGCCTACACCGTCGCCGTCGCCCAACTGCCCGATGGCAGAGGCATGGGCGCGCCGCTCTCCTCCTTCGTGGATATGGGAACCAGCCGTATCGCGCATGTCATCGTCGGCAAGCCGGAAGAAACCTGGTTCATCGCCAAAAATTCCGGCTACGGCTTCATCTGTACCCTCGCCGATCTCTTTTCACGCCAGAGGGCGGGCAAGGCGTTTCTCTCTGTGGAAGACCACGCCCGCATCCTGCCGCCAGAGCGCGTCCTGCCCGCCGTGCCGGGAATGGAAGCCCACCTTGCCGCGCTCTCCAGCGACGGACGGCTGCTCATCTTCCCGCTGGAACAGATGAAACGACTCTCCGGCGGCAAGGGTGTGCAAATCATCGGCTTGAGAGGCAGCGAAACCCTGACGCAAACCCTGGTCAGCCCCGGCCCCATCGTAAAAATCTGCGGCGTGTTCCGGGGCAAGGCAAAAGAAACGCGCTCCGAAGCCCATCATCTCGGACATCGCGCCCGCCGGGGCGCGGGCGTCGGCGTCATCAAAGACCCCGTGCTGCAAATTTCGAAAACGCAGGAAATGCCACCGGAGCCGCCGGATTTGTTAACCCCGCAATGAGTCCCCTGTCATGTCCACTACAAAATTTCGTTCCCTGTCCATCATCGTGTTGCTGCTGCTCATGGGGCTGGCGCTGTTTTTTCTGGATCGTCGCACCAGTTTTTTCGACGGCGCGGTGGACGATACCCCTGCTGTAAACGTCATTCCCCGACCAGAAAACTGGGCTGTATCCATCGACAAACGCTTCAATCTGTATGAGATTGAACCCAATCTCTATCGCAGCGCCTTGCCCGACAGCGAAGCGTTGCCCCGGCTTGAGGCGTTGGGCATTGCCACGGTCATCAACTTCTATCAGCAGAGCGACGCCAGTTGGCTGTCCGCGCCGCAGGTACGCCAGATTCACCTGCCCCTGCGCGCCGACAGGATAACGGACACGGAGGCGCTCGAAGCGTTACGCGCGATTCGGCAGGCGCAAGGCGAAGGCGCTGTCCTGATCCATTGCAAGCATGGACAGAATCGCACCGGACTTATCGCGGCGCTGTATCGCGTCGTTTATCAGGGTTGGAGCAAGGAGCAGGCGCGGGCGGAAATGCTTGGCGGCGGCTTTGGCGGCGAAGAACGCCTGGATGACGCCCTGCGTTACCTGCGCCGTGTCGATATCGACAAAATCAAGGCGGCGCTGGCAAGTGGCGCTTGCAGCACAAGCCCGTGGGCATGGTGTACGCTCAAAGGCTGGTTCAGTCATGACAACAAGGCTGACGTTCCCCATAAATCCGCCCCTCAATCCTGATTGATTTTTTGCATTCCGAAAGGCGCTCTCCGCCATGTTTCGCCACACATCTGCCCATACCGGAATCGGTCTCGCCCAACATCTGGCTTTTCTGTCGGGATGCGTGGTCTCGTTGCTGATCCTGCTGACGCTGTTACGTCTCGCCCTGTTGTTGTTCAACTACGAGTTGGCGGGTGACACAAGCTGGCTCAATCTGGCGGAGGCTTTCGGCAATGGTCTGCGTTTTGACCTGCGGCTGGCGGTCTGGCTCTGCGTCCCCCTGATTCTGGCGTTGGCGTATCGCCCGGCAATGACGCGCCGCCTCTGGCAGCGCCTTTGGCTGGGCGTCTGCGCCAGTCTGGTCATTCTGCTCGGCATGATTGAGCTTAATTTTTATCAGGAATTTCACCAGAGGTTAAATGCTCTCGTCTTTCAATATCTGCAAGAAGACCCGGCAACCGTGCTGAGTATGCTCTGGTACGGTTTCCCGGTACTGCGCCTGTTATGCGTCTGGCTGATTTTGAGCGCGGCATTTTTCATCCTGCTGGGCTGGCTCGACCGGCGCACACGGGGAGAGGCGCGGGTCACGGGCGGATTCAGGTCACGCCCACGGGCATCGAGGTTTGGTTCCGCGCTGACGCTGCTCATCTGTCTGGCGCTCGCGGCAGTCGCCATCCGTGGCACCTTGCGTCAAGGGCCGCCCCTGCGCTGGGGCGACGCGTTTACGACCGATTCAACCTTTGCCAATCACCTGGGGCTTAACGGCACATGGAGCCTCTATGAAGCCGCCAAAAACCACTACTCGGATCACCGCGCCAAGGTCTGGAAAGACCGGATGCCCACCGAACAGGCGACCGCCCTGACCCGCGCGCTCCTGCTCACGGAACACGAACAGTTGGTCGACGCGGACAGCGCGGCGGTTCGCCGTGACTTTCTGCCGCCGCAAAACACGCGCCTGCCGATTCGTAATGTGGTCGTCATCCTGATGGAAAGTTTTGCCGGACACTTTGTTGGCGCGCTCGGCAGCGAGGCGGGCGTCACGCCGAATTTCGACGCGCTGAGCAAAGAAGGTCTGCTGTTTCGTAACTTTTTCTCCAATGGCACCCATACCCATCAGGGCATGTTCGCCACGATGGCCTCCTTCCCGAATTTACCCGGTTTTGAATACCTGATGCAGACGCCGGAAGGCGGCAATCAATTCTCCGGTCTTCCGCAATTACTCAGCGCCCGCGACTTCGACGACCTGTATGTCTACAACGGCGATTTTGCGTGGGACAACCAACAGGGTTTTTTCAGCAATCAGGGCATGACCCGTTTTATCGGGCGCAATGACTACATCAACCCTGTCATCTCCGACCCGACCTGGGGTGTCTCCGATCAGGACATGTTTGACCGCGCCGCTGAAGAACTGGCGAAGCAAGACCCCGCCGGCAAACCCTTCTACGCACTACTTCAGACGCTTTCAAACCATACGCCTTATGCGCTGCCGAATCCTCTGCCGGTTCAAGCCGTCACCGGCCAAGGCTCGCTGGATGAACATCTGACGGCGATGCGCTATTCCGATTGGGCTTTGGGACAATTTTTTGAGAAAGCGCGGCAATCTCCGTATTTCAAAAACACCCTGTTCGTGGTGGTGGGCGATCATGGCTTTGGCGCGCATGAGCAACTCACGGAAATGGACTTATACCGTTTTCATGTCCCTCTGCTCTTGATCGCGCCCGGCATTCAGGAAACCTTCGGCAAGACACAGGATACCGTCGGCAGCCAGGTCGACATCGTGCCGACCATCATGGGACGGTTGGGGGGCGCGGTACGCCACCAGTGCTGGGGACGCGACCTGTTGAGCCTGCCCGCCGATGACAACGGCTTTGCCATCATCAAGCCCTCCGGCAGTGACCAGACCGTTGCCATCATCCGGGGAGAACATCTGCTGGTACTGCCCAGGGACATGCCGGGTCGCCGCTATCGCTACCGTCTCGGCGCCGCGCCGCAAGGAACGCTCATCCCCGCAAGCGAAACCACGACGCAGGATAACGTCATGGAGCGACAATTACAGGCTTACCTGCAAACCGCAACCCATAGCCTGCTCGACAATACCGCAGGCGTTACCGACAAGCCCTCAAGGTAGGGCGCGCGCTCCGAGCGCGCCGCAGGCTGCTGACAAAGTTGCACAGAGCGTTTTTTTGAGTGAAGGTTTTCCTGGGAACGCCAGCGTCCACGCTGGCAGCGGTGTTTGTGCGGCAATCCGCGCTCAA
>JAITSU010000110.1 GCA_031287525.1 Zoogloeaceae bacterium
ACACCCACCCCCCCCTGCCTGCGGTGGTGGTTTGTGCGCCCGCGGTGGGGCCGGTGGGGGGGCAGCCCCGCCCCCCCGTGCCGGGGGGGGGGCCGCCCCCCCCCCCCGCCACTCTGTCCGCCCGCTGAACCGCCGCACCCTCTCCCCGATTGCCTTGGGCGGTCTATCCTCTGTCCCCCTCAAACTGCTAGACTGGCAACTTCATTTTCTGTTGGTGATGCCCTCATGTCATGGAGCTTTTCCCAAATCAGCCAGATTTTTGAACTGGCTGAAAGTGGTTTGCTGCATTCCGGGCAGGTGCGGGATGCGGCGCGGGTGGGGGCGTTGCGTCCTGACCGCGCGGCGTGGCTTGCTATGGGGCGTCGGGTATGCGCCTATGCGGGGACGCTGCTGCTGGCTTCCGGCATCATTTTCTTTTTTGCCTACAACTGGGCGGATTTGCACCGCTTCGCCAAAATCGGGCTGGCGCTGGCGGGCGTTGTGGCGATGGTTGTGGCGGCGGCGCGTCGTCATCCCTTTTCAACCGGCTGGCGGGCGGCGTTGTTCGGAGCGTCCTTGTGCACCGGCGCGTTGCTGGCGTTAATCGGGCAGATTTACCAGACCGGCGCGGATATCTGGGAACTTTTCGCGGCATGGGCGCTGCTGATGACGCCCTTGGCGCTGCTGGCGCGCTCGTCGGCAAGCTGGTTTATGTGGCTCGTGGTGGCCAACACAGCATTGCTCTGCGCGTTGGGGCGGCGTTTTGATTATTTCTATTTCGAGATTGACCATTTCCGTTTTGAGCAGGGCGATCAGGCTTTGTGCATACTCGCCAGTTTCAATCTGTTGCTGCTGTTGGCTCTGGAACTGTGGAGCGCCCGTCTGCTGGTACATGTCAGACGGCATCTACACCGCCTGACTGCCCTTGCCATGCTCTATCCTCTGAGCGCTGCGGCGATAGTGTGCTTGGTGTGGGAGCGTGAGGAACACGCGCCCCTGACCGCTGGTTTTTTCGGCGTCGCCGCCATGATGTTCTGGTTTTACAGCCGGATTCGGCACGACCTTGCCATGCTGGCGATTGCCGGATTCGCGCTCATCATCGTGACAACCACGGGGTTGGGGCATTGGCTGGACATCGGCAATAGCGCCCTGTATCTCTTTCTTGTCGCTCTGTATCTCATTGTGACGACGGGCGTTCTGGTGGTATGGCTGAAACGGCTGCACCGCAGCGCATCCACGCCAGCGCGGGAACAGGAAGAAACAGCATGAACGAATTATTACTCCGCTTGCGGGAACATGGCATTTTGTCAGCAGAGGCGTTGCAAGACCTCGAAACACGCGCATTCCGCGTACCCGGATGGTTAGCCGCCCTGCAAGGCATCGCGGCGTGGATTGCCGCCAGCATGATGATTATTGCCTTCCTTATGTGGTTTTCCAGAGATTTCAGCGGTATTTACGGCACGCTCCTGCTCGGTACGGCGCTGTTTTTGTTTTATCGCAAGGAGCGCGTTTTTTTCGCGCAACTGGCGCTGGCGTTTTCCATCGCGGGGCAGGCGATGCTGGCGCTCGCTTTTGGCGAGGACAACGACAACCTGTTCTACCTGATTGGCGCATTGGTCGCGGCAGTGATGACCCTGCCACGCAGTACGCTGTTGCATCGCAGCCTTTGCTCATTGCTGGCGCTGGGTTATTTGAGCCTGTGGGTGTTCCTCTTTTCCGATCATGCCAGATTGGTGGATGGGCTTCCCCGTCTTGAACTACTCGGCGTGCTGTTTGCCGCGCTGTCCATCGTTTTGTGGTTGAGCCGCGAAATATGGACGGTTCATAAACAGGCGGTTCGTTTCAAGGCGTTGGCACATGCCGCAACGCTGATGAGTTTTGGCGTCATGACGCTCTTTTGCATCCTGCAAAGTTTGCCCGATTACGATCGGAAAGATCTTGGACAAATCACCACCTATTCCTGCGGCGCGGCGTTCTTGTTCTTCGCCGTCTGCTTCTGGTTAAGCCGCCAACTGCCGCTGGCGCAACGCGCCTCGCTCGGCGTCGCGGCGCTTCTTCTGGCGGTCGCCGCTTTCAGCGCCCCCTGGTTACTGGTCTGCGCCAGTGTGTCGCTGGTCACTTTTTACGCCTGTCATCGCGGCTGGTTTGTCTTCTCGCTCATTGCGGCGGTTTTACTGGTGGGGCAGTTTTATTACAATCTGGAATTAACGCTGCTGGCGAAATCGGGCGTACTGACCATGAGCGGCGGTGTCTTGCTGGCGTTGCGCCTTGTTCTGAAAAACCGGGGGGAGAAAACCGCATGAAACGCGCTCACCTTCTCATCCTTTTGGCGCTTGCCGCCGCCTTTGCCCTCCTGCCCGCCCTGTGGACGGTATGGAAGAACGAGCGCATCCTGTCAGAAGGCAAAATCGTCCTGCTCAAACTCGCGCCCGTCGCCCCGCGCTCCCTGATGCAGGGCGACTATATGGCGCTCTCCTTCGCCATCGACCGCGCCCTGACCGACGAAGCCCCTTATGTCTGGCTCACCCTTGACCCGCAAGGTCGGGCGGACTTTCTGCAACAAACCGACATCACCGAACCGCCCCGCGCCAAGCCCGACATGCTCGTCCTGCGTCTTCGCAAGGCGAAAGGCAGCTTCGCCATTGCCCCGAACGGGTTTTTCTTTCAGGAAGGCGCTGGTGACCGCTTCACCGCCGCCGAATGGGGCGAATTCCGCGTCGCGCCCAATGGCAAGGCGTTGCTGACGCATCTGCGGGATGACAAGCTGGAACGGCTGGGGGAGAATCTGCGCTGATTCAAGGCGCTGCAACGGCGTCGACGAAGTTGCGTTTGCAGCCTGTTACCAAGTAACCGAAAGGAAAAAATCATGCCTCAACACACCAAATATCAGAATGTCACCAAGGAACTCGGCGGTAAATTGAAGGTTTTGCGTACCGCGCTGCCCGACGTGGTGACGCAATTCAATGCCCTGCACCAGACTGCCGTTGCGCCGGGGATACTGGACGCCAAGACCAAGGAATTGATTGCCCTCGCCGTCAGCGTTGCCGCGCGTTGCGAGGGGTGCGTAGGATTTCACGCGCTGGCGTTGGCAAAACTTGGGGCGACGGAAGCGGAAGTGGCGGAAACCCTGGGCGTCGCCGTGTTGATGGGCGGCGGCCCTTCCATGATGTACTCCGCCGAAGCGCTGGCGGCATTCAGGGAATTTAACGCCATTTGAATAAAATCATCCCCCTTCGCGTACTGGCGGCGGCGACCTCACTGGGCGTCGCCGTTTTTCTGCTGGTTGTGTTCGTCTTGCAGGCGGCGCAGCCTGACTATGACCCGCGCGCGCAATTCATGAGCGAACTGGCTTTGGGCGCTTGGGGCGCGTGGATGTTGTTGGCGTTTGCCGGGTTGAGCCTCGCTGCCGCAGCGACCGCATTGAATCTTTACGCGCGCGCGGGAGCGCGGCTTTTGTCTGCTTTACTGGCGTTCGCCGCAGTTTTGTTTCTCGCGACCGGCGTCGTTACGCTCGCTGATTCCGCGCTGGCGCATCTTGTGTTCATCGCCTGCGCCTTCATCGCCAGCGGAACCGCCATGTATCTGTTGCCCCGTGCCGTCGCTGTTTTTGCGGGGATAGAGGGTTACGTGGTTTCCTGGGGTTGCGGCTTGGTCATGTGCGGCGCGGTGGCGCAGGGCGACCGATTCATCCAGCCCGGCATTGCCCAGCGCGTCGCCGCTTGCGCCTTGCTGTGCTGGTTTCTGTACGTCGCGCGTCAATTGGCGCGGCGATAAATTTACGGTTTCGCCGTTTCAAGCTCGAACGCCTGTTCGCAACCCGCCGGTTTTTCGTTTTTGCTGCCGCGCAGTTGGCGGGCTTCCACCTTTGCCACGCCGATGCGGACGGAACCCAGCGCTTCGGCGGCGGCGTAGGAGAGGTCGATGATGCGGACTTTATGGCGGGCGTGCATCCGGTCATTGACCCAGACCAGCACACACGCCGCCTTGTCGGTGCGCCGTACCGCAACCCAACTGCCCAGGGGAAAGCGGTTGCTGGCGGCGGTGAAAGCGCGGCGGTCGAAGCGTTCGCCGTTCGCCGTGCGGCGACCATGAAATTTGCCGCTGTCGGGCTTGCCGTAAAAACTCGCTTTGCCCCGGATGATCGCGCCCAAGGTTTTTGGCGCGTTTTTCACCACTTCCACGGGCGCGGCTTCTTTGGGGGATGTGGGCGACTGCCCGATTTCTACCGGCGGATGTGCGGTCGCGGGAGCGTCAGGCATGACCGTCGGTGTGTCCACGCAAGCCGACAGGGTGAAGCAAATTCCCAGCAATCCCGCGTTACGCCAAAATCCGCGCCAGACTTCACACCACCCGCGTTTGCGCTTCATCGCCTTGCCGTGTCGTGATGCGCCCAATCCGGCTTGCGGTTTCGCCGTTTTGACGCAGGATGGCGAGCGCGGCTTCGGCGTCGCTTTCCGCCACGACGATGACCATGCCGATGCCGCAATTGAAAACCCGGTGCATTTCTTCTTCCGCCACCTGACCTTCGGCTTGCAGCCAGTCAAACAGACGGGGGCGCGACCATGCCGATTTTTCCAGCACCGCCACGGTGTTTTCCGGCAACACGCGCGGCACGTTTTCCAGCAGCCCGCCGCCGGTGATGTGCGCCATGCCCTTGACCGCGACCTTTTCCAGCAGCGAGAGCACGGGTTTGACGTAAATGCGGGTGGGCGCGATGACCACATCCGCCAGTGTGCGCTCGCCGTCGAAAGGGGCGTTCAAGTCGGGTTTGGCGCGTTCGATGATTTTGCGTACCAGCGAATACCCGTTGGAATGCGCGCCGGAAGACGCCAGCCCCAGCGCCACGTCGCCGGGGCGGATGTCTGAGCCGTCGATGATGCGGGATTTTTCCACCACGCCGACGGCGAATCCGGCGAGGTCGTATTCGCCGTCCGGGTACATGCCGGGCATTTCCGCCGTTTCGCCGCCAATCAGGGCGCAACCGGCGAGTTCGCACCCCTTGGCGATGCCGCCCACAACGCTCGCCGCCGTTGCCACATCAAGCTTGCCACAGGCGAAATAATCAAGAAAGAACAGGGATTCCGCGCCCTGCACCAGAATGTCATTCACGCTCATCGCCACCAAATCCTGCCCAACCGTGTCGTGCCGGTTCAACTGAAATGCCAGTTTCAACTTGGTACCCACGCCGTCCGTGCCGGAAACCAGCACCGGCTCGCGGTAACGCCTGGGCACTTCAAACAGCGCGCCAAAGCCGCCAATGCCCCCCAGCACGCCCTCGCGCAAGGTCTTTTTCGCCAGCGGCTTGATCCGGTCAACAAGCGCGTCGCCCGCGTCGATGTCTACACCCGCGTCGCGGTAGGAAAGGGAAGATTTTTGAGTCATGACAAGGTTCTCGATTCTGGCGAATGGCAATTTTCTGGCGAACGGCAATTCTGGATTGGAAAACGATTCCGGCAAAAGCAACGAACTTCGCCAGACGAAAGGCGCGATTTTACATCATCGGAGAAGACCGGGAGCGCCCGCGTTCCCGTCGGCGCTCCCGGAAGCGTGGAGACGCAACATTTTCAAACCCATGCAGACCAACAACATAAGCGCCGTCTTGTGCTAGACTTCAAGGCAGCACAGGAGAACATCATGGCAGCGGAAGTGGAATTCATCATCATCGAACACCTGAAAGCCCTGCGTGCGGAAAATGCAGCGACAAAGGCTGCGCTGGAAGAAATCATCGACCGGCTGGGCAGGCTTGAAATCGGTGGCGCGAGCACTCGTCGGGAAATCGCCTTTACGGAAGAAGTGCTGGCAGAACAAAGCCTGCGCTTCGACAGATTGAGCAAACGGGTTGAGCGAATAGAAACACGTTTGGAATTGTCATAAACCGGAGAAATGCTCCGGTTTTTTTATAAATGTAAAAATCCCGCTGGCGTCTGTGCCAGGAATCGGGTTAAATACACGACTCTGACAGAACAACAACACGGAGTTACACCATGAGCAACAAAGGGCAATTGTTACAAGACCCGTTCCTGAACGTCTTGCGTCGGGAGCATGTGCCGGTTTCCATTTATCTGGTGAATGGCATCAAGCTGCAAGGTCAGATTGAGTCTTTCGATCAATATGTGGTGCTGCTGAAGAACGCGGTGACGCAGATGGTTTACAAGCACGCCATTTCTACCGTTGTGCCGGCGCGTCCGGTGACGCTCACCCAGCAGGACGCGCCGGGTGACGGTGAAGAAGAATAAGGGCAGCAACGATTTTTGAGTTTTTGACCGGCGCATTTCTGAACGCGCCCGCTTCCTTCCATGTTTGAACGTCCCGCTTCCGGTGAGCGCGCTGTCCTCGTGCAGCTTGATTTCGGGGAACGGGATTTGCCCGAACGCCTGGAAGAAGTGCGCCTGCTGGCGGAATCGGCGGGCGGCGTGGTGTGCGCCGAGATTACTGGTCGCCGCCAGAGTCCCGACCCGCGCACGTTCGCGGGCAAGGGCAAAGTTGAGGAAATCGGCGCGGCGCTGGCGGCGGCGGATGCCGAACTGGTGATTTTCAATCATGCCTTGTCGCCCGTGCAGGCGCGTAATCTGGAACAGGCGTTGCAATGTCGGGTGGTCGACCGCACGGGACTGATTCTGGATATTTTCGCCATGCGCGCGCAGAGCGCCGAGGGCAAGTTGCAGGTGGAACTGGCGCAACTGGAATATCTTTCCACCCGTCTGGTGCGCGGCTGGACTCATCTGGAACGGCAGCGCGGCGGCATCGGCTTGCGCGGGCCTGGCGAAACCCAGTTGGAAACCGACCGCCGTCTGTTGGGCAAGCGGGTCAAATTGCTGAAAGAACGCATGACGCGCCTTTCCCGTCAGCGCGGCGTACAGCGCAAGGCGCGGCTGAAAGGCGATGGGCTGAATGTTTCTCTGGTGGGCTACACCAATGCCGGTAAATCCACGCTGTTCAACGCCCTGACGCACGCCGACGTTTACGCCGCCAACCAGTTGTTCGCCACGCTGGACGCCACTTCACGCAAAATCTGGCTGGACGGGGGAGACAACCATGAGACGGGCGCGGGCAGCGCGATTGTTTCCGATACCGTGGGGTTCATCCGCGAATTGCCGCATTCTCTGGTCGCGGCTTTTCAGGCGACGCTGGAAGCGACGGCGGACGCGGACATTCTGCTGCATGTCGTCGACAGCGCCAGCGCCGCCCGTGACGAGCAGATTGCGGAAGTCGACAAGGTGCTCGCCGAAATCGGCGCGCAGCATGTGCCGCAAATTCTGGTCTGGAACAAGGTGGATTTGACCGACGTGAGTCCGGCAGTGGAACGGGACGACTATGGTAGAATCCGCCGCGTCAAATTGAGCGCGCGGACAGGCGCGGGTATCGACCTCTTGCGCGCGACTTTGGGCGAATGCGCCCAGGAAAAGAAAAATTTGCGTAAATTGCCGGAGGCGTCGGAAGTTGAGCGCGCCCCTCTTGAACCTTCTTGTGTTTTGGAACCCCATTCATGATTATTCCCGGTTTAGGTATGCTCATGTCCATCAACGACCCCAAATGGGGCAAGGGTGATGGCAACAGCAACAATAATGGCGGTCGTCGCCCCGACGATCAGGGGCCGCCCGATCTGGACGAACTCTGGAACGACATCAAACGGCGTCTGGAAGGCTTGTGGGGCGGCAAGGGCACGAATCGCCCCGCCAATCATCGCAACGCCAATCGCAGTAATAATGACGGCGGCAATTATGGCAACGGCGGCGGCGGAAGCGGCGGCGGCGAATCGGCGCCGCCCGATCCGGCGGCGTTTGCCCGCGTGGTCGCCATCATCGCGCCCCTGTTTGTCATCCTGTGGCTGGCTTCCGGCTTTTATATCGTGGAAGCGTCCGAGCGCGGGCTGGTGCTGCGTTTTGGCGAATACGTCCGAAAAACCGAGCCGGGGCTGCAATGGCGCTTGCCTTATCCGCTTGAGTCGCATGAAATCGTCAATCTTTCCGGTGTGCGTGAGTTGACCATCGGTTATCAAGGCAGCAGCAAAGTGCCGAAAGAAGCCCTGATGCTGACGCAGGATGGCAACATCATCGACATTCAGTTTGCGGTGCAATACAAATTGAAAGACCCGGTTGCCTTCCTGTTCCAGAACAGAATGCCGGAAGACGCGGTCAAGCAGGTGGCTGAAAGCGTCGCCCGCGAAATCGTCGGCACGAGCAATTTTGATGATGTCATCAGTACCGGACGGACGGAAGTGGCGGACAAGGTCAAGGTGCTGATGCAGAAAATTCTCGACGATTATCAGACCGGCATCCTGATTGACAAGGTTAACATCCAGAACGCCCAACCGCCGGAACAGGTGCAGGATGCCTTTGCGGACGCGGTGAAGGCGGCGCAGGACAAGGAAAAAGCGGAAAACGACGGCAAGGCTTACCAGAATGAAGTCGTGCCCAAGGCAGAGGGTACGGCGGCGCGAGTGCTGGCGGAGGCGGAAACCTACAAGGCGCGCATGGTCGCCGCCGCCGAAGGTGACGCTAACCGCTTTACGCAAATTCTGAACGAATACAGCAAAGCGCCGGAAGTGACCCGCCAGCGCCTTTATCTGGAAACCATGCAGCAGGTATATGCCAATACCAGCAAGGTGATGATTGACGCCAAGGGGCAGGGCAATCTGCTCTACCTGCCGCTGGATAAATTGATACAGGTCGGCGGCGGCGCTGCCGTCGTGCAGGAACAGTCCGGCAATGTGCCGCCTTCGACGACTGGCGCGGCGACGCCTGCGGTCGGAGTGGATAATTCAATTCCCAGGTTCTCGCGCGACCCTGGACGTGAACGGGAGAGCCGCTGATGAAAACCGGATTGCAAATTTTTGTGACCTTGCTGGTCGTGACGCTGATTGGGCTGTCCATGTCCGCGTTCATGGTCGATCAGCGTCATTACGCGCTGGTGCTCCAGTTTGGCGAGGTCAAGTATGAGGTCGAAAAACCGGGGCTGCATTTCAAGCTGCCGCTGGTGCAGAACGTCCGCTATTTCGACCGGCGGGTGCTGACGATCGACAGTCAGGAGCCGGAACTGGTCATCACTTCGGAAAAGAAAAATGTGCTGGTCGATTCCTACGTCAAGTGGCGCATCGTCGATCCCAGGCAGTATTACATTTCTGTGGATGGCGAAGAATCGCGTGCCGCAACCCGCCTGTTCCAGACCATCAACGACGGGCTGCGCGCCGAATTCGGCAAGCGCACCGTGCAGGCGGTGGTTTCCGGCGAACGCGACAAAATCATGCAGGAGATGCGCGCCAAGGCGAACAAGGACGCCAGGAATATCGGCGTTGAGGTGCTGGATGTTCGCATGAAACGGGTGGAGTTGCCGCCGGAAGTGTCCAACAGCGTCTATACCCGCATGGAATCCGAGCGCAAGCAGTTTGCCAATGAATTGCGTTCCACCGGCACGGCAAATTCGGAAAAAATCCGCGCCGATGCCGATCTGGAAAGCGCCCGCACGATTGCCAACGCTTACAAGCAAGCCCAGATCATCAAAGGTAAGGGCGACGCCGAAGCCGCCGCCATCTACGCCAGGGCATTCAAGCCGAACCCGGAGTTCTACGCCTTCTATCGCAGTCTGGAAGCCTATCGCAACACCTTCAAGAGCAAGCAGGATGTGATGGTGATGGAGCCGAATTCCGACTTTTTCAAATACCTGAAAAACGCCAAATAACCGTGAACCTCATTCTGGCGCTGGCGTTGTTGCTGATTCTGGAAGGCTTGTTGCCTTTCGTGAGTCCATCCGCCTGGCGGAAAACCTTTCTGAAACTGTTGCAACTCTCTGACGGGCAACTGCGTTTCGTGGGGCTTTCCGCCGTGATTGCCGGTGTGATTTTGTTGATGATCGTCAAATGAACTGGTTACTCCCCGAACATCTTGCCGACGCCTTGCCGCAAGAAGCGGCGCATTTGGAACGCTTGCGGCGGGAAATTCTGGATTTGTTCCAGAAGCGCGGC
The DNA here is from genome assembly GCA_031287525.1 of Zoogloeaceae bacterium. Lineage (GTDB taxonomy): Bacteria > Pseudomonadota > Gammaproteobacteria > Burkholderiales > Rhodocyclaceae > Azovibrio. The sequence goes on from JAITSU010000110.1 coordinate 9,941, forward strand.
TTCGAGCTGGTGATTCCGCCCATGCTGGAATATCTGGAATCGCTCCTGACCGGCGCGGGGCAGGATTTGCAGTTGCGTACCTGCCAACTGGCTGACCAACTCTCTGGTCGCACGCTGGGCATTCGCGCCGACATGACGCCGCAGGTTGCCCGCATCGACGCGCACCTTTTGAACCGCGAAGGCGTCACAAGGCTTTGCTATTGCGGCAGCACCCTGCACGCCCGCCCCGCCAGCCTGCTCTCCAGCCGCGAACCCTTGCAGATGGGCGCGGAACTCTACGGCTACGCGGGCGTGGAAGCCGACATCGAAATCCTGCGCCTGCTCGCCGCCGTGTTAAAAACCGCCCGCCTGTCCGATTACCGCGTGGATTTGGGGCATGTCGGGCTGTTCCGCGCGCTTTCCCGCGCCGCTCGCATTGAGCCGGAAACGGAAGAAACCCTGTTTGGTCTGCTGCAAGGCAAGGATGTGCCCGGTCTGGCGGCGTTCTGCGCGCAACTGCCCGCCGAAAGCGCGCCTTACGGCGCGGCGCTGATGGCGTTGCCGACGCTCTATGGCGGCATCGAAACGCTGGACAAAGCGCGCGCCGTGTTGCCGCCGCTGCCGGAAATCGGCGCGGCACTGACCACGCTCGCCCGCCTTGCCGCCGCCGTACCCGATTTGCCCATTTCCATTGACCTCGCTGACCTGCGCGGCTATCACTATCACAACGGCGTCGTCTTCGCTGCCTATGCGCCCGGACTGCCAGCGGCGGTGGCGTTGGGCGGACGTTATGACGGCGTGGGCAAAAGCTTTGGTCGAGCGCGTCCCGCCACCGGCTTTTCTCTGGATTTACGCGAACTCGCCCGCCTGTCGCCGCTGCCGAAGCTTGCGGGCGGCATTCTCGCGCCGTATTCGGGTAAAGACGTTGCAGACAGCGAACTCGCGGCGGAAATCACCCGTCTGCGCGAAGCCGGCGAAATCGTCGTCGAATTGCTGCCCGACGAAACGCATGATGAAGGCTTGCGCTGCGAGCGCAGACTTGTCCGGCGCGATGGGCGCTGGATTTTGGACCGTATTCAAGTTTTATAACCGGATGAGTAACGAAAAAGGATTGAGGCTATGGCCAAGAATGTAGTCGTGGTGGGCACCCAATGGGGTGACGAAGGCAAAGGCAAAATCGTCGATTGGCTCACCGACAACGCCCAGGGCGTGGTGCGCTTTCAGGGCGGGCACAACGCCGGTCACACGCTGGTGGTGGCGCAGGCGGACGGGTCGCAGATTGAATACAAGCTCAATCTCGTGCCGTCCGGCATCGTCCGCCCCGGCGTCCAATGCTACATCGGCAATGGCGTCGTGCTGGACGTTGCCCATCTGTTAAAAGAAATCGACCATCTGGAAGCGGGCGGCATTGAAGTACAGAGCCGCCTCAAGGTCAGTTCCGGCTGCCCGCTGATTCTGCCCTATCACGCCGCGCTCGATCAGGCGCGGGAAGCGAAACGCGACCCGAAAGCCAAAATCGGCACCACAGGCAAGGGCATCGGCCCCACCTACGAAGACAAGGTGGCGCGGCGCGGTCTGCGCGTCTACGACCTGTTTCACCCGCAAGCCTTTGCCGAAAAACTGGCGGAAGTCATGGAATACCACAATTTCGCGCTGACCCGTTTTCTGGGCGCGCCCGCCGTGGATTATCAGGCGACCCTCGATTTGGCGCTGCAACAGGGCGCGCGCATCCAGCCGATGGTCACGGATATTTCCGCCGCGCTGTACGCCGCCAATCGTGTCGGACAAAACCTGCTCTTTGAGGGCGCGCAGGGCGCGTTGCTCGACATCGACCACGGCACCTACCCGTTCGTCACCTCCAGCAATTGCGTCGCCGGACAAGCGGCGGCAGGCGCGGGCATCGGCCCCGGCATGTTGCATTATGTCCTGGGCATCACCAAAGCCTACTGCACCCGCGTAGGCGGCGGGCCGTTCCCCTCGGAACTGGATATTGAAACGGAAGGCACACCGGGCTATCAGATGTCCGGCAAGGGCAAGGAATTCGGCACCGTGACCAGGCGAAAACGTCGTTGCGGCTGGTTCGACGCCGCGCTCCTGCGCCGTTCCGCCATGATTAACGGGCTTTCCGGCTTGTGTATCACCAAACTCGATGTGTTGGACGGTCTGGAAACACTGAACATCTGCACAGGCTACCATCTGGATGGTCGCCAGATTGACCTGCTGCCCATCGGCGCCGACGAAGTGGCGCGTTGCGAGCCGATTTTCGAGTGTCTGCCCGGCTGGTCGGAAAGCACCTTCGGCGTCAAGCATTGGGAAGACCTGCCCGCCAACGCCCGCGCTTACCTGAACCGGCTGGAAACCCTCTGCCAGACGCCCATCGACATCATTTCCACCGGCCCCGAACGCGCGGAAACCATCCTGCGCCGCCATCCTTTTCTGGCATGAAAGACTTTTACGTTTCCTTTTTCGTCACCGCCGTCTGCCTCGCGCTGGCGGCGTGGTGGGGCATGGAAAACGGCACGGGCGTCGCGCGCGCCGTCATGCTGATTTGCGTGTTGGGGGTGCTGGAAGTCAGCTTTTCCTTCGACAACGCCGTGGTGAATGCCGCCGTGTTGAAGGAAATGAGCGCCAAATGGCAGAAAATTTTTCTGACCGTGGGAATTCTGATCGCCGTATTCGGAATGCGCCTCTTGTTCCCCGTCGCCATCGTCGCGGTTGCGACGGGCATGGGCATGGCGGATGTCACGCATATGGCGCTGGAACGACCGGATGAATACGCCCGTCATCTGGCGGCAAGTCACATCGGCATTTCCGCCTTTGGCGGCGCGTTCCTGCTGCTGATTTTTCTCTCTTTTCTGCTCAACAAAGACAAGAAACTGCACTGGCTGGGCGTGATTGAAGCCAAACTTTCCCGTCTGGGCGAACTGGAATCCATCAGCGTCCTCATCGCCCTGTTGACGCTGATGAGCATGTACTTGTGGCTGCCGCTGACCGCCCCCGAAAAACTGACCCTGCTGGGCGCGGGTGTGGGCGGCGTCGTCCTGTTCATCGCCGTCAGCAGTCTCGACCGTTTTTTCGCGGTAGACGAGGCGGCGTTGGAACATCCCGCCAATGCGGGCATGGCAAAACGCAACGGCGTCACCGCCTTTCTCTACCTCGAAGTGCTGGATGCTTCTTTTTCTTTCGATGGCGTCATCGGCGCCTTCGCCATCACCCGCGATGTGGTCATCATCATGCTGGGGCTGGGCATCGGCGCCATGTTCGTGCGCTCCCTGACCGTGCATCTGGTCAGAAAAGGCACACTGGATCAATACGTGTTCCTCGAACACGGCGCGCACTACGCCATCGGCACCCTCGCCATCATCATGCTGCTAAGCATCGTCATTCACGTCCCCGAACTCGTCACTGGCTTGATCGGCGTCGTGTTCATCGGGTTGGCGCTGTTTTCTTCCGTCCGGTACCAGAAAAAACACCTGGGAACCCCGGCATCCTCGCCGGGGCGATGACGCGCTACCCGCAAGGTCATTAAGTTAAAAAAATGGCGGGGGCATCCTGCTCCCGCAGACAGGTCACGAACGGGAGCAGAATGCTCCCGCTACTTTCACGCCATTCCCCAATCTTCGCCCGGCGGTTCCATCAGTTCTGCGGGCGTGACTTCCAATGCTTCCGCCAGTTTGCAGATGTTCAAAAGCGCGAGATTGCGTTGTCCCCGTTCTATCCCACCCAAATAGCTGCGCGCCAGCCCGCTTTCCAGCGCCAGTCGCTCCTGCGACCATTCGCGGCGTTTCCTGATTTCAACCAGGCGTAATCCAAACAGGATTTTCGGGTCGGTTGGCATTTTCCCCTCCATGAAAAGGAAGAATGCTATGGGCGCTCCCACTATCAGACCACGCTCTATGAAGACACGCACTATGAGTGACAAATTGGGCGAAGTGTTTTATCATGGACACTATGAGGGACATTTTTGTACCCGGATCGTGAGAGGTTCAGGTGTCAGGTTCGAGTGGGCTTGACATATTTTTTCAGTAATTTCAGGAGCAGATATGGGACAGTTTGTGCAAAATTCCTTGATTTCAGGGGAAAACATCGAAGCCGAGGCGACGATTCCCTGGCTTAGCCAGTTTTGGTATTTTGTGTTGGCATTGGTCACGATTCCGACGGTTGTATTGCCGATTATTTTTATCCTTTTTGCCATCATCAACGTGCTGACCACCGAACTGGCAGTCACCAACAAAAAGGTCATCGGTAAAGCAGGGTTCATTCGTCGCGTGTCCATTGATATGCCATTATCAAAGCTGGAATCCATCAATATCGACCAGGGCGTTATTGGGCGGATTTTTAATTTTGGCAGCGTCAGCGTGCGCGGTATCGGCGGCAATAATGTGGGGATTCCCTACATCAATGCGCCAATGAATTTTCGCCGCGTGGTGATGGACTTGATGGATGGCAATCAGGCGAAGGGCGGCTGATTTTTTCTGGCGTCATCCCCTTTTGAACGCCAGCACCCTGGATACCGCGCGTTGGCAGAGTTCGCCGCGCTGGTTGATGGTGTCGCTCTGGATGGTGACGATGCCCCGATCGGGTTTGGAGCGGGAGGGGGTGATGTCGAGAATCGTGCTGTCAACATGCAGCGTGTCGCCCGGTCGGGTGGGTTGTGACCACGAAACATCTGAACCCGCGCCGATGAGTCCGCCCGCGATGGGTACGCTGCCCACGAACAAACGCATCGTAATCGCGCAGGTGTGCCAACCGCTGGCGGCAAGACCCTGAAAGAAGGTGTCGCGGGCGGCTTCTTCGTCCAGATGGAAGGGTTGCGGGTCATAGCGCCCGGCGAACGCCTTGATTTCTTCGGCGGTGATGGCGTATTCGCCGCTTTTGAAAACATCGCCGGTTTTCAGGTCTTCGAGGTAGAGTTTTTGGGTCATGATGGCGTCCGGTGGGTGAGGGGATGGGCGTTATGAACGCGCCCAGGTTTTCAAGGCGAGCCAGAGTTTACGGGCGGGCGGCAGGCTGATGCGTTGGTGGAGCACCTGAAAATTATCCGCCCGGATTTCTTGCAGCAGGGCGCGGTAAATGGCGGACATGATGAGACCGGGGCGTTGGGATTTGCGGTCGACGGCGGGAAGTTGCGCCATCGCCTGTTCATAGTAGCCTTCCGCGCGTTGATACTGGAACTGCATCAGGGCGACGAAATTTTCCGAATACTGGCGATTCAGCAGGTCGGCGGCGGGTACGTTAAATTGCCGCAATTCGGCTGTGGGCAGGTAAATGCGCCCCCGGCGGGCGTCTTCGCCCACGTCGCGGATGATGTTGGTGAGTTGGAATGCCATGCCGAGGTCATGCGCGTAGGCGAGGGTGCGTTCATCCTGATAGCCGAAAATTTCGGCGGACAGCAGCCCCACGACGCTGGCGACGCGGTAGCAGTATTGTCCGAGCGATTCAAAATCCGGGTAGCGCGTCTGGCGCAAATCCATTTCCATGCCGTCGATGATGTCCAGCAGATGTCTGGCGGGCAGCCTGAATTTTTTTCCGGCGGCAGCCAGCGCCAGTCCGACCGGATGTTGCGGTGTGCCGGTCTGGACGCGTTCAACTTCTTCGCGCCACCACGCCAATTTGATGGCGGCAAGATGGGCGTCGGTGGTGTCGTCAACGATGTCGTCGACTTCCCGACAAAAGGCGTACAGCGCCATGATGGCGGTTTTGCGCTCGCGCGGCAGACACAAAAATCCCGGATAAAAACTGGAACCGCTGGCAGCGGTTTTTTGCTGGCAATAATCGTTGGGCGTCATGGGCGAAGTGGCGTTGGATGGAGTGGGCGGGATTTTGAGACTCACATTGTAAAGGTAAAGACGCGGCGGGCGATGACGCACCAGTCCCACGCGGAGAGCGTCGGGCGGCGGCGGAAAACGTCGTAATCCGCTTGTTCGATTTTTTCCAGAATCCGCAGCCCGCCCTGCACAGTGAGGCGGATTTCCCACCCCAGACGCCCCGGCAGGCGATGCGTGAGCGGCGCGCCAGCAAGCATCAGGGCGCGGGCGCGTTCGACCTGAAAGCCAAGCAGAGCGCGCCATTCCGGGGTGACGCGGGCAGCGGCGATGTCCTCTTCGGTAACGCCAAAACGCCGCAAGTCCTCTTGCGGCAGATAAACACGCGCCTTTTGCCAGTCGACGCCCACATCCTGCCAAAAATTGATGAGTTGCAAGGCGGAGCAGATGGCGTCGGATTGCTCATCCGCAGTGGCGGTGGGCGTACCGCACAAGCGCAACACCAGCCGCCCGACCGGATTGGCGGAGCGACGGCAATAATCAAGCAATTCCGGGTAATCAGCATAACGGGTCTGGCGCACATCCTGCGCGAAAGCGTCGAGCAGGTCGTGGAAACAGGAGAAGGGCAGACGATACTGTCGAATAACCGGCGCGAGGCGGGCAAAAAGCGGAGGTTCGTTTGCTTCGTGGGGGGCGTTTGCCTCAATCCGGTCAAGCGCCGCGTCAAATTCCGCCAGCCCGCGCAAACGCTCATCGGCGGGCGCGTCGCCCTCGTCAGCAATATCATCCGCCGCCCGCGCAAACTGATAAATCGCCTCAATCGGCGCGCGCAGCGCCTTGGGCAGCAGCAGGGAAGCGACGGGAAAATTCTCGTAATGGTCGACAGGCATGAAAAAAATACGGATTTGAAGAACCTGACAGTATACGAGTTCTCAATTAAAATGACGCGCTTGCGCGGGTGGCGGAATAGGTAGACGCACTGGATTTAGGTTCCAGCGCCGCAAAGCGTGCGGGTTCGAGTCCCGCCTCGCGCACCACGACGCTTTACTCCGTTTCTCTTAAATGGCAAAAAAAGCCCCATGTGAGGCTTTGAAGGGTAAACCCCCGAAAGGAAAACGGAATCGGGAGAGGAACATGGGTCGCTTCCGTTTTTGAATTGTCGGGCGACCCGTTTCGCAAATCCGGCTTACTTGTTGGTGTAAATCTGGTCGAAGGTGCCGCCGTCGGCAAAGTGCGTTTTTTGCGCCTTTGCCCAGCCGCCAAACTCCTGGTCGATGGTGATGAGCTTGACGTTGGCGAACTGCTTGGAATACCTGGCAAGCACGTTTTTGTCGGTGGGGCGGTAGAAATGTCGCGCGGCGATTTCCTGACCTTCGGGGGAGTACAGATATTTCAGGTATTCGGTGGCGACGGCGCGGGTTTTGCGCTTGTCGACCACCTTGTCAACCACGGCAATCGGCGGTTCGGCGAGGATGGAAACGGAAGGCGTCACGATGTCGAATTTATCCGGCCCCAGTTCCTTGACGGAGAGATAGGCTTCGTTTTCCCAGGCAATCAGCACGTCGCCGATGCCGCGTTCGACAAAGCTGATGGTCGAGCCGCGCGCGCCGGAATCCAGCACTTTCACGTTACCGAACAGTTTTTTCACAAACTCTTTTGCCGTGGCGTCAGAGCCGCCCGGCAGTTGTTTGGCGTAAGCCCAGGCCGCCAGATAGTTCCAGCGCGCGCCGCCGGAAGTTTTGGGGTTGGGGGTGACGATTTCAACGCCGGGTTTGACCAAATCATTCCAGTCCTTGATGTTTTTGGGATTGCCTTTTCGCACCAGGAGCACGATGGTGGAGGTGTAGGGGGAGGCGTTCAGGGGCAGCTTCTTTTGCCAGTCTTTGGCGAGCAGACCCGTCGCGGCAACTTCGTCAATGTCATAAGCCAGCGCCAGCGTGACCACATCGGCTTCCAGACCGTCAATGACGGCGCGACCCTGCTTGCCGGAACCGCCGTGCGAAGCCTTGATTGTTACATCGTCGCCCGTCTTTTGTTTCCAGTATTTGAAGAAGGCGGCGTTGTACTCCTGATACAACTCACGGGTGGGATCGTAGGAGACATTCAGCAGGCTGATGTCGGCTGCCCAGGCGCTACCGCTGACCGCAAGACCCACAGCGGCGGCAATCAAGGCGCGGCGTGTTGATTTGAAATTCATGTTCATATCCATCAAAAGTTAAGGAAATTGCAATTTACAAAAACGCCGGGCGCAAGTAAAAGATTTCATGATTATTTGTATATATCGCTTCGGGATTGCCACGATCCATAAAACGAAGTCTTTATTTGCTTGTTCCCCGGTGAAATGTCGGCGCGCCAACCAGATGTTCTGGACGGCGAGGGTCGAACAGGCGGCGGAAAGCCCGCCCGAAAAGAGCGCCCACTGGCGGCTTCGCCGCCGCGAAATGGCGGACATCGGATCCCTGATGACGGGTTCCCGTATAACGATATAGGGTTTTATTCTTTTTTGAGCTTTGACAAGCGCTATAGACTGGCAACCTCGTTGATTCGGGGGCGTCGGCGGCGATGATTCAAACGCGCGATAAGCATTACAGAATTTTGTATTTCCCCTTGAGGCGCGAAGCTCTCATCATTCGCCGCCATTGCCGCGACTTGCGGTCAAAACGGAGTTTCAACTTTCATCATGAAGCCGTTGAATCCTTTTCGGGCTGCGCGGCATGGATTTGTCGCGCCACGGCATTGAAGGTGATCTGGAACTGAAAACGGTTCGGGTGGCGGAAAACCAATGACCAAGGACGGCAATATGCTCACAGCAAACCAGCGACGCGACATCGCGCATCTTATCCATCCCTACACCGATCTGAACGCCTTTGAAAATGAGGGCGCGCTGATTATTACGCGCGGGGAAGGCTGTCATGTTTTTGACGAGCAGGGTAAACGCTATCTGGAAGGCATGGCCGGGTTATGGTGCGCCAGTCTGGGCTTTTCGGAATCCCGGCTGGTAGAGGCCGCGATACGGCAATTCCGGGTTCTGCCGTATTACCATTGCTTCAATCAACGCGGACATCCGCTTGCCATCGAATTGGCGGAAAAACTGGCAAGCATCGCGCCCAACGGCTTGCGGCATGTGCTCTTTTCCAATTCCGGCTCGGAAGCCAACGATGCCGCCATCAAACTGGTCTGGTATTACAACAACGCGCTGGGACGCCCCAAAAAGAAAAAAATCATTGCCCGCAGACAAAGTTACCACGGCATCACCATCGCGGCGGCAAGTCTGACCGGACAAGCGCCGGTACAGGCGGATTTCGACGTGCCGATTGCCAATATCCTGCATACGGAAAGTCCCGGCTTCTATCACAACGCCCTGCCGGATGAAACGCTGGCGGCATTTACGGATCGCATGATCAACAGTCTGGAACAACTGATTCTGCGCGAGGGGCCGGATACGGTCGCGGCCTTCATTGCCGAGCCGGTCACGGGCGCAAGCGGCGTGATTGTATCGCCGCCGGGATATTACGCGCGGGTGCAGGCGTTACTGAAAAAATACGACATCCTGTTTATTGTCGATGAGGTCATCAGCGGCTTTGGTCGTACCGGACGGCTTTTCGGCAGCGAAACCTATGATTTGCGCCCCGATTTGCTGACCATCGCCAAGGGGCTTTCCGCCGCCTATCAGCCCATTTCCGCCGTATTGCTGAGCGACGCAATCCATGACGCGCTCCATACGCAAAGCCGCAAACTGGGCGGTTTTTTCCACGGCACCACCTATGCCGCGCACCCCGTCGCCGCCGCTGTGGCGCTGGAGACGCTGAAAATCTACGAAGAACGCGATATTGTCGGGCATGTCGTCAAAGTCGCCCCCCTTTTTCAGAAACGCCTGCGCGCCCTTTCCGCGCATCCGCTGGTCGCGGAAACACGCGGCGTCGGTCTGATTGCCGCTCTGGAAATCGCGGCGGATAAAGCCCGCCGCCAGCCTTTTCTGCCGGAATTGAAAATCCCCGCGCGCATTCAGGATCATTCCATTCAAAACGGCCTGATTGTGCGCGCCTGCGGCAACGCCATCGCGCTTTGCCCGCCCCTGATTATTTCGGAGGCGGAAATCCATGCGCTCTTTGATTCCCTGTCCAACACGCTGGACGCCATCGCCCATGAATTGCGACGGGAAGGCGTCGCCTTGAATAACAACAGTGACGGAGCTTTGTCATGAGGGCTTTTTTTCATCCTGCGGAATTCCGGCACGACCCCAAACTGCGTTTTGCGCGTGGCGCCTTGCGTCCGGCGCAGGAGGTTCCAGAACGGCTCTCGCGCTTCGTCCACGCGGCGCGCGATCTGGGGTTTACGCTTCTCGAACCCGAAGACCGGGGACGCGCGTTTATTGAAGCCGTGCATACGCCGGAATACGTGCGCTTTCTGGAAACGGCCTACGCCCGCTGGAAGGAAATGCCCGCCGATTGGGGCGAGGAAGTGATGTCCAGCGTCTTTGTGCGCGAACCGAACGCGCGACGCGGGATACTGGCGGAGGCCGCCTACCATATCGCGGATGGCGCTTCCCCGATTGGCGCGGGTTCCTGGGAAGCCATCTACGCCTCGGCGCAAAGCGCCATCGCCGCCGCGCACGCCATTTTGGCAGGTGATTTCCATGCCTATGCCATTTGTCGTCCGCCGGGACACCATGCCCGCGTGGACGCGGCGGGCGGCTTCTGCTATCTGAACAATGCGGCGATCGCCGCGCAAATCCTGAGCCAGACTTACCCGCGCGTACTCATTCTGGATACAGACCTGCATCATGGTCAAGGAACGCAGGAAATTTTTTATGCGCGCGATGATGTCTATTACCTTTCGATTCACGCGGATCCCACCAATTTTTATCCGGCGGTCGCGGGCTTTGCGGAGGAAACGGGCAGCGGCAGGGGCAAGGGCTACAACCTGAACCTGCCCATGCCGCACCATTCGCCGGAAACGGTATTTTTTGACCGGCTGGCAAAGGCGCTAACGGTCATTCACGCCTACCAGCCCGACGCGCTGGTGCTCTCCCTGGGTTTTGATGTCTACGAAAAAGACCCGCAAGCCTTGGTCGCCGTTACTTCCGGGGGTTTTCAACGTCTGGGCGCAACCCTCGCCTCCCTGAAAAAACCCGTTCTGGTCGTGCAGGAAGGCGGCTACTGTCTGGAAGGACTGGAAGAAAACGCCCGCCGCTTCTTTACGGGACTGCTGTCTTGACAGGTATCAGGAATCAGGTATCAGGGGACAGATCAGTTACCGGCGGCTTTGCCGCCGCAGTGAACTGGCACCTGACACCTGATCCCTGATGACGGATTCCCGTATAACGATATAGGTTTTTATTCTTTTTTGAGCTTTGACAAGCTCTATAGACTGGCAACTTCGTTGGTTCGGTGGCGTCAGTTTTTTGTCGTCTACGAACACGCCTTGATATTCATCTGGAGAAAGCTCATGACTCAAAAAAATGAAACTTTGGCAGGGGAGGCTTCCCTTGTTGACGCAGGGCGGCGTTCGCTGTTGCGCGCCGCAGGTTCGGTCGCGCTGAGCGCGCCATTGCTGGCGCTGGGGGGGAATGCCTGGGCGCAAGGCAAATCCGCTCTCACGCCTTTGACCTTCGCGTGGAGTCAGGTTTCCTTTTGTCTGACGCCCGTCGCCGTTGCCAAGGAAACCGGCATTTTTGAGCAAAACGGGCTGGATGTGACGCTCATCAACTACTCCGGCTCGAACGACCAATTGCTGGAATCGCTCGCAACCGGCAAGGCAGACGCGGCTGTCGGGATGATCCATCGCTGGTTGAAGCCGTTGGAATCCGGCTTTGATGTCAAGATCGTCGCGGGGACGCATGGCGGCTGTGTTCGACTGATCGCCTATAAACCCACGGGGATTACCAAGCTGGAACAATTACGCGGCAAATCCATCGGCGTACCCGATTTGGCGCAGCCCGCCAAACATTTCTTTTCCATTCTCCTGAAAAAACATGGCATTGATCCTGAACGGGATGTGACCTGGAAAGCCTATCAGGGCGACCTGCTGGGACTGGCTGCGGAAAAAGGCGAAATTCAGGCAATCGCTTACAGCGACCCGGTGCTGTTTCGCATCGAGCGGGATAGCAAAGCCGGTTTCGTGCATCTGGCGAGCAATACCGAACCGCCCTATCACGACAAGGTTTGCTGCGTCGTTGGCGCGGGCGGACGGCTCGTCAAAAGCAATCGTCCCGCTGTGGCGGCGTTGGCGAAGTCGCTTGTCGACGCCTACGAATGGACAAATGCGCATCAGAAGGAAGGCGCGCGTATTTTCAAGAAATACGCCGCCAACCTGACGGAAGATGATTTGCTGCACCTCTACAAGCAACTCACCATGCATGTGCATCCAATACACACGAGCCTGCGTGATCAGATTGAGTTTTATGCGAAAGACTTCAGGGATATTGGCGTCCTGAAACCCAGCACTGATCCCCGCAAGTTTGCCGATCACGTATTTGCCGACGTGTTTTGAACCCCGGTAACGGGAGGTCGCGCGCAACGCGCCCGCCCGTTCATGTCAAGAAAAGGAATGGTCATGAGTGTCATGAGCAGCGCCGCCATATTGGGTCAACTCCCCATCGGGGCGACGCGACAGAAATCGCCATCGCCCGCCGTTGCCGCGCCACAGGTATCGCGCGGTTCTGTTGCGCCGGGTACGGCAAAAGCAATTGCCGCTTCCGCAGGCGATTTTCGTTTTTACTGGTTTGGGTTATTCGCTGTCGCCGCCTGGCTGGCGCTCGGATTCATCGCGCTGGGCATCCCGGACAAACCCGCCGGATTCAACGATGTATGGCCTTACACGCAGGAGTTTGGCATGGGCGCGTTGGTTTTGTCCGCGTTATGGGCGGTATTGAGCGTACAGGCCGGTTTTCGGCGCGCTACGGGGGTGTTCGGGCGGATCGGCGCGATGTTTCGTTATGTCGCGCCGTGGATTGTTACCATCGGGATTTTCCTCGCGGTATGGGAAACCCTCACCGCCAAGACCGGCGTGTTGGAACCTCCGTTTTTCGCGCCGCCATCGAGCCTGATTGATATTTACGTCAGCGATTACGCGCGTCTGGCGGAGAGCGCCTTCAATTCGGTCAAATTGCTGCTCGAAGGCGTGATTTGGGGCGCGGTCATCGGTCTTGCCGTCGGCGTCGCCATTGGCTGGTCACGCGCGATTAATTACTGGGTTCACCCGCTGTTGCGTTTTCTTGGCCCTTTGCCCCCCACCGCGTTGCTTCCCATTGCTTTCTTTTTCTTTCCGTCCAGCCACGCGGCTTCGGTGTTTCTGATTGCGCTGGCAACGGGCTTTCCGGTGGCGATTCTTTCGTGGTCGGGCGTGGCAAGTGTCAACAAGGCTTACTACGATGTGGCGCGTACCATGGGCGCATCCGAGTGGTTCCTGATTTTCCGTGTCGCCATTCCCGCAGCCCTGCCGCAAGTCTTCGTCGGGCTGTTCATGGGATTCGGAGCGTCCTTCGTCGTGTTGGTCGTCGCCGAAATGATGGGGGTCAAGTCGGGCTTGGGCTGGTATCTCACCTGGGCGCAAGGCTATGCTGCCTATGTCAATATGTACGCAGGGTTGATTGTGATGACCATCATCTTTTCCAGCCTCATTTCTCTCCTCTTCAGCGTGCGTGATCGCGTGCTCGTCTGGCAAAAAGGAACGGTTAAATGGTAGAAGTCCTGGAACGGGAAAGCGAACCGGCAACGTCAGGCGTGGCTTCCCACATCAGCATCAATAATCTCAGCCACTGGTTTGAAACGCCCACTGGCGCGTTGCAAGTGCTGGATGACGTGAATCTCGACATCGCGCCGGGCGAATTTGTCGCTCTGTTAGGTCCCAGCGGTTGCGGCAAATCCACCCTGCTGCGTCTGGCGGCGGGGCTGGAACCGGCGACGGCTGGCACGCTGACGCAGGATGGTCGCCCGATTACCGAACCCGACCCTTCCCGCATCGTCGTGTTTCAAGACCCGACGCTGTTCCCCTGGCGCACCGTGCGCGACAACGTGGCGCTGGGGCTGGAAGCGCAAGGCATCCTGAAACAGGAAGGCGCGCGGGTCGACGCCGCCCTGAAAAAAGTCGGTTTGCAGGATTTCGCGCAAGTCTATCCGCACCAACTCTCCGGCGGCATGGCGCAACGCGCCGCGCTGGCGCGCGCCCTGGTCAACAACCCGAAACTGCTGATTCTGGACGAACCCCTGGGCAAGCTCGATTCGCTCACCCGGCTGGAAATGCAAAGCGAACTCGTCGCGCTCTGGCGCAAAAACGGCTTCTCCGCGTTACTTGTCACGCACGACATCGAAGAAGCCCTGTTCCTCGCCCAACGGGTCGTCATATTCAGCCCCCGCCCGGCACGCATCGTCGCCGAATTCAAGGTAGACCGCCCCTATCCCCGTCATCGCGGCGATAACGTCATCGCCGACCTGCGGCATGAAATCTTGAATTGCATGGGGCTGGGCACAAGCTGGTAATCGGGGAGCAGAGGTCGAAAATCAGGAATCAAAAGCAGGGCGGTCAAGGCAAAGTAGAAATGTCCGCTTTCGGCTTGGAGAGTGGGTCAAGGGCGAGCCGCAGGCTCGGCGAAGTGTCCCCTTGACGCACAGTCAGAAGTCAAAAACCGGACATTTCCACCTTGCCTCTACAATCATTGTTGTACCGATTGACAACACAATAAGATGTTGGTGTTATCTCCAACATAAAAGTAGAATGACTCATTGACCGTCGGATAATCCTCGCGCCAGACGCCTTTGTTGAAATGGTATTGTGGCGCGTACCGCAACCTGTGCCCGGCAGCGCGCACGATTACAAATACAGCTTGTCCTATGTCGTCGATGGTCTTTGCGTATTGCGTTACGACAATGAGGCGAAGAAAGGCGACCATCGGCATGACGGAAGCGCGGAATCGACGATTGTTTTTTCTGGGATCAATCGGTTGCTGGCAGATTTTATGAACGATGTGAAGAGGTGGAACGATGAAAACCGTAATCTTTGAAGTCACTCCACTTGATGAGGCAATGGGCGAATTCTCGCGCGCGTGGAAAACCGGCAACGCCGAAAAGTCGGCGCGTATCAGCTTTGCGACGCCCGAATTGCTTTGGCAGGTGCTTTCAGCAAAACGGTGGGACATTTTGAAGGCTCTGGCGGGCGCGGGTACGGTATCCATCCGCGAAGCGGCAAGGCGTGTCGGTCGTGACGTGAAAGCCGTGCATGGCGACGTGAAAGTTCTGCTTGGAGCCGGTGTGTTACGCCGCGACGAGGGCGGTATCTTGTTTCCGTATGACGCGGTGCGCGTTGATTTCATGCTGAAAGCCGCGTGAAGCGTGTCATTATCCGGCTCCATGAAATTTGTATAAAACGATTTGAAGAGGATACCCGCAGCGCCGTCCGGGGAGGTGATCCCTACCGCAGCGCCCAATTTCCCTGTCGATTTGCCGGGTTAATAATGCCGCACCGTTCTTGCCACCACCGCAATTCCTACGCTCGCCGCGCCGTGCAGTTTCAGTACGCGGGCGGCTTCGTTGGCGGTGGCGCCGGTGGTGAGCACGTCGTCGATGAGCAGCAGGTGGCGACCGGAGAAATCGCTTTGGCAACTGAATGCGCCTTTCAGATTCCGCTGGCGCGCTTTCAAGCTCAAACTGGATTGCGGCGGCGTGGCGCGGGATTTTTGCAGGCTGTCCACATCCAGCGGCAGGCGGCGGGCGTGGGCGCAGTGGCGGGCGATTTCCAATGCCTGATTGTAGCCGCGCTCCGCGAGGCGTTCGGGATGCAGGGGCAAGGGCAGCACGCAGTCTGCGGGGAAATCCGCCGTCTCTCCCGCCAGCATCAAGCCCCAGGTACGCGCAGGGGCGAAGCGGGCGTGATATTTCAGGGCGTGAATCAGGCGATTGACCGGAAAATCGTAGCGATACAGGGCATGGGCATGGTCAAAATCGGGGGCATGGGCAAGACACGCGCCGCAGCGTTCGCCGCGCTCGGTCGCAATCAGACAATCGGGACAATGCGCCGCCTGCAAAACCGGCAAATCGGCGAGACAATCCGTGCAAAACGCCACATCACCCGCGCCGCTTGCCACCCCGATTTTTGCGCCGCATAACAGGCAGAGCGGCGGCAAGAGGGCGTCGAGGAAAGAGGTGAGGGCGGTGGTTAGCAACCGCATATTTCAACGTAATCTTTCTCGAACGGATACCACTCGCCGTTGATGTTGATGAAGACGACGTATGCATCCCCGTTGAAATCCCACTTTACGAAATCTGGAATGCCATCCTTATCAAGGTCGACTTCATAGATATTGATCGTGCGGGTAATTTGTCCGTGATTGCCATGTGCGCCGGGTTCCGTGTCGAGTTCCTCAAGTGTTTTGACGCTGTGAGAAATTTTTGCCTTCTGCAAGGGTAGTGCAATGGGCGACTGAAACCAGAGTAGAGCATTTCTGATAGCAGGGTAGCCGGACAATAAGGTTTTGTTATCTTGCGACCACTGTTTTAATTCTTCAGTGCATCTGCCTGTCAAGTCTCCACTATCGAAATCGAATCGTTCTTGCGGTGTCCATTGGTAAGCACCCACCTGACCATTGTTTCCAATTACATGTTCAATGATTGGCTTGTCGAGCTTCAGTTCATAATTGCCAATATCCCATGCGCCTGAGTAATGGTACTGTCCAATTTCGCTGAACCATTTCCAATGCGGGTTGCCTACAACCTTGCCCTGTTCCACGATGCCGAAATGTGCACTAATCTGCTCAATGTAGGCATTGCCCCGAAGGATGTCTTTGGCACTCTTAAAAAATGAAGGACGGATTTTCGGAAGACCTTGCAACTTGTCTAATCTTCGACAATCCTCCTCCAGAAAACTATATTTGTCCCAGAAGCGAGAGGTTCCCGACAAAACTACGTAGCCATAATCGGGATAGTAGGCTTCGATATTTTGATCAATCCAATACTCAACGGGGCGTTTGACTAAAGCCGCTTGTCTTTGTTGGCAACTTAAAAGCGGCAAATCCCAGTATTGGGGAGCCACAATGCCTTTTGCCAGCAACGCCTTCATCGCCTCAAATTCAGGAACGGGATAGCGTACAAGTTTGGAGGGGTTAGTGCCGTCATTGCCTTTTTGTTCCAGCGTCCATTGTTCTTCGGAAAGCAAGGTACGCTGAAAATAAATCCCTGCCTCGCGGAGCGTAATAGCCGATGGCATCATCCAGAACGTGCGTGGCGGCGAGTATTGTGGGTTGAATTGGAGAGATTCTGCCAAAAAATATGCCCCGCCCCACGCTGGAAATTGTGTTTTAGCTGTTTCCTTCAACGTCAGCGCCTTCTCCCCCAATAACCGACACGGCACAAATCCGCGCTTTGTTTCGCCCCAGACAATTTCGCAGGTCTTGCCGTCGCGGGCGGTGACTTCGACTTTGGTGTTGGTCG
>JAITSU010000025.1 GCA_031287525.1 Zoogloeaceae bacterium
CAGATTCTTTATACGTGCGCAATTTTGCAAATGAATGAATTCGGCGGGAAAATATCGGCCTCCGCTTCAGTCAACAACACGATTACCACGGAATGCACATTGCTCTTTTCATTTCACCAGTTCGGCAATCCGACACAGAATGCCATTCGGGAACGCATCCTTGAAACCTGGCTCGCCAATGCGAAATATCTGTCTTGAAGTCAGCGTAACCGGCACAGGCATTGTCACTTGTCTGGGTGACTCTCTGGCGACAACTCTGAGCGCAATCGACAGCGGTTGCCGCGTCCGGGGGGAAACGCTTCCCTCTCTGACCGGAACGCCCTATGCCGCGTATCCGGCTGTCCCGGATGTAAACCCGGACATTGGCGCGCGCATCACAGATCGGCGCATGCGCAAGTTCATGTCGCGCCATTCGGAACTTGCCGCCGTTGCCGCAAGGCAGGCTTTGGCGGAATCCGCGCCGCTGGCGCGCGGCATCCAGCCGGAACGCATCGGCCTGTATGCCGGTGTCGGGCTGGTCGCCGTGGATACCCGGACAAGCATTGACCTGTTGCGTAAATCGCTCGACGAAGAGGGCGCTTTCAGCCAGCGCGTTTTTGCCGACAAGGGTTTGCATGCCATTCATCCCCTGTGGTCTTTCCACACGCTGGCGAACATGCCCGCCTGCATTGTGTCCGTTCTGGAAAAGATCAAGGGCGACAACGGCATTTACACCCCCTGGGAAGACCAGACCGCCTTTGCCCTGCTTGAGGCCGCGCACGCGCTGCGCCGTGGCGACATCGACTGTGCTGTGGTCGTTGCCGCCGATACGCCCTCGCACCCGTCAAGTCTGGCGGAACTCGCCAACGCCGGGTATATCGACCCGACGGAGACGGCTGCGCCCGGCGCGGCCTGTCTCGTGCTGGAACGCCCGGAAGGGGCGGGCGCAGGTCAACCGCCCTTCCCCCGGCTCACGAACATCCGCCTCGCGCTGGACAACGCGCCGCGCGCCGACCCGCTCGCCCCGCTGATTGGCCGGACTGTGGCGGCCGCGCCCTTGTTGCTCGTGGCGCTTGCGTCGCGCTGCAAACTCCCCCGCCGCCTGACGGGTTGCGGCGGGCATACGTTTTCTTTTGAGGAAGCGTGATGCGGCGCGTCGTCATCACAGGCTTTGGCATCGTCTCCCCCATCGGCACAGGCGCGGAAGCGTTTTTTGCCGCGCTCGAAGCGGGGAAAAACGGCATCGCGCCCATTACCCGCTTCGATGCTTCCGGCCTGGATGTGCGGTACGCCGGAGAGGTCAAGGAACAGCCCGTTTTCGACGACGACATTGAACGGGCGCTGGTACGGCGCGACCCCAAAGTCGGATTTGCGCTTCAGGCCGCCTCGGAAGCCTTGAACATGGCGCGCGTCGCGTCGTTTTCCCGCGACGACCTCATCCACATCGGCACCAGCCTGGAGAGCTTTTTCTTCAGGGAGTTCTCCGTCGCGCCCGACAATCAGGGCGAGGACGCCTTCCTTCAACGTCTGCTCACCCATCCCTGGCGGCTGCCGCTGGATGCTGCCCTGAACGCGCTCCGGAAACGTTACGGCGATCCCGGTCAGGCCGTCACCAACTGTTCGGCCTGCGCGGTTGGCGCGCAAACCATCGGGCAGGCTTTCCACGCCCTCCGCGACGGACGCTTTTCTCTAGCGCTGGCGGGCGGATTCGACTCGGTGATCAACCCGCTGGGCGTGGGCGGGTTTCAGCTCCTCGGCGCGCCCGCCATCGGCGCGCCGAAAAACGGCGCGGCGCTTTGCCGCCCTTTCGACGCAAACCGCGCGGGGCTGGTTCTCGGCGAAGGCGCGGGTTTTGTTGTACTCGAAGAACGCGAACAGGCGCTGGCGGCGGGAAAAACCGTGTACGCGGAAGTGAATGGTTACGGCGCTACGCTGGACGCGCACGCCCTGAGCGCCCCCGACCCGGACGGAGACGGCGCGGCGCGCGCCATGCTTGCGGCGCTTGCCGACGCGGGCTTGCCCGCAGCCACAGTCGATCACATCAACGCGCACGGGACGGGAACGCATTTGAACGACCCCACGGAAGCCCACGCCATCCGTCGCGTGTTCGCCGATTCGTGGGAGCGCATCCCCGTGACCGCCGTCAAATCCATGATGGGACATTCCATTGCCGCAGCCGGGGCGATGGAGGTCATTGCCTGCCTCTACACCCTTTTGCGCGGCATGATTCCGCCCAATATCGGGCTGGAAAAAACCGGCTCAGGATGCGAACTCCATCATGTTGGACAACAGGCCATGCCCTTTGCCGCGCAATGTGTTCTGACAAACTCTTTCGGATTCGGCGGACAAAACGCCACCCTCATCCTCACGCGGAGCGACGCATGCAACGGGTAGCGCTTGTCGCCGGAGGCACGGGAGACATCGGGCAATCCATCTGCCGCGAATTGCATGGCGCGGGATTCCGCGTCGCGGTGGGATATGCCACCGCGCGCGAACTGGCCGAAGCCCTGGCTTCTTCTTTCAGCGGCATGTCCATCGTCTTGCGCCCGGACGAAGAACCGGACGAGGCCGTGCGGCGCGTCGCCGCGCGCTACGGCAGGCTCGACATTCTGGTGAACGCCGCGGGCATCAACCTGGAGGACAGCGCGCCCGCCATGCGCTTCGATGACTGGCAAAAAGTCATCGACACCAATCTGGGCTTTGCCTTCCGTCTGACCCAGGCGGCGATGCCGCACATGCTTCCGGCCAGATATGGACGCATCGTGCACCTTTCTTCCATCGCCGGAAGAGCCGGAGGCCGGGGTCAGATCGGCTACGCCGTCGCCAAGGCCGGGCTGGAACGCATGATTCGCGTGTTCGCCCTCGAAGTGGGTCGCAAGGGCGTCACCGTCAACGGCGTCTCTCCGGGCGTCATCATTTCCAGAATGTCGAAGCGCGTCCGCGAAGCGCACGAAAAAGAACTGCTCGACCATATCGCCTGTCGCCGGTTCGGCACCCCTGAAGAGGTGGCCTGCGCCGTGGCGTTTCTGGTCAGCGAAGGCGCCGGATACATCAACGGCGCGATTCTGCCCGTAGACGGAGGGATGCTGCTGTGAGCGCGCACAGTGCATACGAAGACTTGATGGCGCTGTTGCGCAGTCGCCATTCATGCCGCAACTTCGCCCCGGAACCATTGGACGCGCAGGCGCAGGCGTCCTTGCGCGAAGCCTTTTCACTTGCGCCCCAGGCCGGAGGCGGACGCAAGCTCACGTGCTCTTTTGTGACCGGGCAGACGCGCATACGGGAACTGGCCGAATCCGGCGCGGCGGCGTTTGCCGCGCGATGCGAAACAATAAGCTCCGGCTTCATCCGGGAAGAGATGTCGCGCTACGGTGAAAACTTTTTCTGGTTTGCCCAAGCACCCACGCTCGCCGTCATCACGTGCCAGAGCCACCCCGCCTTTCTGGACAAATCCATGGAAAGCAAGGCAGCCCTCGCCTGGGGAGGCGAACTCTCAGGAGCCATGGCAAGCTTTGCCCTGCTGCTGGCAGCGGAAAGTCTGGGACTGGGCGCATGCTGCCTGACCGGCCCCTTGACCGTCTGGCGCGAGATGGAAACCCGCCTCGGCATACCGAAGCGCGAAAGCCTCGTGCTTCTGGTGGCGCTTGGATACAAAACCGACACCCCAAAGGACAACACATGATGAATGACCAAGCCTTGTTTGAAGGCGTATGTGAGTGCATACGGACAACACTGGGAAAAGACCTGCCCGATATTCGGGAATCAGATCGTTTCGTTACGGAACTCGGCGCGGATTCGCTTGATTTTCTCGACCTCATTTTTTCTCTGGAGCAAAAGTTCAACGTGAGCGTCAACCCGCGTGACCTGGAACGCCGCGTTCAGGAACGTCTGGGGGAGAAGCCCATGCTTGTCGATGAATGCTATACCGCAGAAGCCGTTGCGGCTTTCAGGGAAGCCATGCCGGAAGTGCCGGAAGAAGAACTTTTCCCGGATATGCCCGCCCGCCAGTTGCCGCTCTGTTTCCGCGTCAAAACATTTATGAACCTGATTGCGTATGCCCGTCATCACGGAGAAAACAAATGACGAAAAATGTCTTTGTCACCGGCGGTAGCGGCGCGCTGGGCAGCGCCATTGTCCGCAAGATGCGCGAATTCGGCTGGCGCGTGGCTTTCGGCTACAACAAGCACGAAGACAAGGCACAAGCCCTGAGCGAAGAAACAGGCGCAATGGCTTTTCAGGCCGATCTCGAAGACCCGGAGGCGGTCGCCGCCATGACGGAAAAACTGGAGCGCGAGTTCGGCGCGCCAGACGCCCTGGTCAATAACGCGGGCAGAGCCAGCGTCATGCCTTTCGCCCTGCTGGAAGCGGAAGATTGGGACAAGGCAATGTCGACCAATCTGAAAAGCACCTTCCTCGTCACCCACGCGCTCGTCCGGGGCATGATCCGCCGCAGGCGCGGCGCCATCGTCAACATCAGTTCCATTGCCGGACAGCGCGTCCTGGGTGTCCCCGTGACCTATGCCACCAGCAAGGCCGGTATCGTGGGATTCACCATCGGGCTTGCGCGGGAAATCGCGCCCTATGGCATCCGCGTCAACGCCATCGCGCCCGGCATGTTGGACGATGGCGTCTCCGCCAACGTCCCGGAGCAGGAACGCAATGAATATCTGCGATATTGCCTCGCCGCCCGACCAGGGCGGTGCGAGGAAGTCGCGGATGCCGTCGAATTCCTGTGCAGCGACCGGGCATCCTACATCAACGCCCAACTGATTCACCTCAACGGCGGAATCTGAACCGATGCGCTGGCAACTCACAGACAAGGCGCTGTTTTTCGCGCCCTGGCAATCCATCCTGACCCTCAAGGCGGGTTCGCTGGAGGAATACAGCCTGCTCGAACGCTGGGGCGAGCCGGGACAAGCGCCCGCTACCCTGCTTCTGGAGAGTTTCTTTCAATCCGCGCGCTGGCTGATCGAAGCCAGTTCATCCTTCACCCTGAGTTGCGTCCCCCTGGAAATCGACTACTGGAACGTCCTGCCCGGATTGAAGCCCGGCGAACGTTTTTGTGCTTTCCTGCGGGTTACGGAACACAACCGGGAGCGCGTCCGGTTTGCCTTGCGTCAGGGACGCATACCGCCCGGAAAGAAAGCGCCCGGCATTGATCTCTGGCAAAGCGCCACAGATGATGACGGCGTGCTAACCTGCGCGCTTGCCCCCCTGGAACAATGGTATCTGCCCTTGGACAGAGCTTGCCTCTGGCAGGAGATTTACGCATGAACGCCCCCTGCGCGGCGAAAACCAAATTGCGCGACTGGCTCGCCGCTGGCGCGAAGGAACGGCTGACACTCGTCCGGGACGATTTCGCGTGTGGAGAATTCGCGCTCACTGACCTGCTTTTCCACTCCGGCTCATTAACCGAACGTCTGCGGCAATACTGGCGCTCATTCTGCGCCTATACAGGCTCATTCACCCCGTTTTCCGGCTGGAAAATCTTCTGGTACAGGCGGGCGGGGATGCAAATCGGCAAAAACGTTTTCATCTCTCCCGGTGTCTCGCTTGATTTGCTGTTTCCGCAGCTCATCACACTCGAAAACAACGTTGTGCTCGGGTTGGAAGCCATCATCGTGGCGCATATCTACACTCCTGAAAAAATCGTCGTTGCCCGCGCCACAGTCGGGGCACAGGGGCTTGTCGGCGGAAGAGGCATCCTGGCCGCCACCCACATTGGAGAGAAAGGCGTACTCGGAGCGAACAGCTACACAGTCAAACCAGTTCCGGCAGGCTACATCGCCCTCGGTGTACCTGCTGCCATGCATAAGCGCAAAGCCGCAACTGCAAAAACTCCCGGAGAACAAAATGATTAGTGGGCATGAGTTTTCAAAAAGAGCGCGGCTTTTATATTCCGGACTGCGTAAACGCCTGATACATCTGAACCTGCAATTACTGTATCAGTGCAATTTCAAATGCGACATCTGCGATTTCTGGAACGCGCCTTTCAAAGACATGCCCAAACTGAGTCTGGAGCAAATTCGCGTGATCGCGGGAAAACTTCGTCCACTGGGACCGCAATTCATTTCCATCGGCGGGGGGGAACCGCTGATGCATAAAGCGCTTTTCGATATTATCCCCGTACTGGCGGAAGACAATTTTCCGGTCATGATCTGCAACGGCTGGTTCATGACGCCAGAGAGAGCACGCAAACTGTTCGAGGCAGGTCTTTACGAAGTCAGCATTTCCGTGGATTACGCCAGCGCCGAAAAGCACGACAAACAACGCGGAAAACCCGGCGCGTTCGACCGGGCAATCAAGGCGCTGAACATGTTGAACGAAAACCGGGTGCATTCGGAGCAGCGCGTGCACATGATCTCCGTCGTCATGGAAGACAATATCGACGAAGTTGAGCCGCTGGTCAAAATGTGCGGGGATATGGGCATTACCTACCTGCTCTCGTTCTACAGCGACTCACGGGGTCGAAAAGAAGCCCGCGTCGCGCCAAAAGAAATCGCGCATCGTCTGCTGGACATACAAAGCCGTTACCCGGAATTT
>JAITSU010000062.1 GCA_031287525.1 Zoogloeaceae bacterium
CATTCCAAAAAAATCACCAGAGGTTGCAGCATGGCATTGTCGTGGGTTGAAATTCAGGAGCGCGCCAAGGTTTTCGCGGGCAAGTGGAAAGCCACCCAAGGGCGCGAAGAAGCGCACGCGCAAAAATTTCTGCTTGGTTTCTTCGACGTGTTCGGCGCAGCGGGCGTGCTCGACAACGCCGACGAATTCGAGCACAGGGTCAAGGTCGACGACGGGCGCAATGGTTACATCGACTGCTTCTGGAAAAAGAAAATCGCCATCGAAATGAAGTCCAGAGGCAAAAACCTTGAGGACGCCTACGAACAGGCAAAAAACTACGTGGTTCACCTCCCCGCCGACGAAATCCCCGAACTCGTCATGGTCAGCGACTTTGACAACATCATTCTGTACCGTCGCGTCACGGGCGAAAAAACCGTCATCAAGCTGGAAAATCTTGCCCGACATGTTAAAAAATTCGCCATCCTCGCCGGATACGAAGCCACTAAAACCTACGACCACCAGATAGAACTCAACATCAAAGCCGCCGAAAAAATGGCGAAACTGCACGACGCCCTGAAAGCCAGCGGCTACGAAGGACACCCCCTTGAAGTCTATCTGGTGCGGCTTCTGTTCTGCCTCTTTGCCGACGACACTGGTATTTTTCCAAAAGACGGCGTACACGCCTACCTTGATAACGCCAAAGAAGATGGCAACGACCTGCCCGCCCGTATCAATCGACTCTTTGAAGTGCTTAACCTGTCGCCGGAAGAACGCGCCAAAAAAACGCTGCTTTCCGATGACCTGAAACAATTTGGCTATGTCAATGGCGGGCTGTTCAAAGAACTGCTGCCCACGCCCGATTTCAACGCCGACATGCGAAAAATCCTGCTCGATTGCTGCGATTTTGACTGGAGCAAAATCTCTCCCGCCATTTTCGGCGCGATGTTTCAGGGCGTGATGGATAAAGACAAACGCCGGGAAATCGGCGCGCACTACACCAGCGAAGAAAATATCCTGAAACTTATCAACCCGCTATTTATGGACGAACTGCGGGCGGAATTTGAAAACGATAAAGCCTATCCGCAACGTCTCGAAAAATTCCACGACAAAATCAGCCAACTCAAATTTTTAGACCCGGCTTGCGGCTGCGGCAATTTCCTGATTATTGCCTACCGCGAACTGCGTCGACTGGAACTGGATGTGTTGAAAATGCAGGTGACGTCCGGTCAAAAGCTGCTGGATATTTCGCATCTGTTGAAAGTCAATGTCGGGCAATTTTACGGCATCGAATACGAAGACTTTCCCTGCGAAATCGCCAGAGTCGGCATGTGGCTGATGGAACATCAGATGAATCAGCTTGTCAGCAAGGAATTTGGCGTTTCCTATATTCGCCTGCCCCTCAAAGAATCCGCCCACATTACGCGCGGCAATGCGTTGACGACTGATTGGGACAACGTGATTCCGAAAGCGGAATTGAGTTACATCATGGGGAATCCGCCGTTTGTGGGCGGAATGATGATGTCGCGGGAACAAAAAGCTGACATGATTAATGTTTTTGAAAACGTCAAAGGTATTGGCGAATTGGATTATGTTTCTGCATGGTATAAAAAAGCAGTAATTCATATGAAAAATACCGATATAGGCGCAGCGTTCGTTTCTACCAATTCAATTTCCCAAGGGCAGCAAGCGTCAACCTTATGGAAGCCGCTGATTGATGAGGGCGTTTCAATAAATTTTGCTTATCGTACTTTTGTTTGGAGTAACGAAGCCAAAGGCAAGGCGGCTGTTCATTGCGTGATTGTCGGATTTTCGTTTGCTCGTGCATCGTCAAAAATTATTTTTGATGGTGGTTTGGCAAACACAGCAAACGAAATAAATTCTTATCTGGTTGATGCGCCAAGTATTTTTATTGAGTCGCGCTCAAAACCACTATGCCCCGTTCCCCCTATGCGCTTCGGAAGTATGCCGCGTGATGGCGGTGGATTTGTTTTAACGGATGATGAAAAAGATGCGTTGATCGCAAGTGAACCATTAGCCGAAAAGTGGATTCGTCCTTACATTGGTTCATATGAATTCATCAACAACAAATCAAGATGGTGCCTATGGTTGAAAGAAGCAGATCCAAGCGAAATCAGACAATGCCAAATTGTAATGGGCAAGGTAGAAAGTATCAGAAAATTCAGGACTGATAGTGTGGCAGAAGGCACAAGAAAGTTTGCAGACACGCCAACGCTCTTTTGCCAAATTGCACAACCAGACGTTGATTATATTGCTGTTCCACAAGTGTCTTCTGAACGCCGCAAATATATCCCCATCGGATTTTTGCCGGCAACAACCATCGCAAGCAATCTTTTGTTTCTTATCCCGGAAGCCACTGTTTATCATTTTGGGATACTGACATCAAGTGTGCACAATTCCTGGATGAGAGCGGTTGGCGGTCGCTTAAAAAGCGATTACCGCTACTCAAAAGATATTGTCTACAACAATTTCCCGTGGGCTGACGTAACCGACGACCAAAAAAAGAAAATCGAAACCGCCGCGCAAGGCGTACTGGACGCAAGGGCAAAATTTCCCGAAAGTTCCCTCGCCGACCTCTACGACCCACGTACCATGCCGCCAGAACTTTTGCAAGCACATCAAGCCCTCGATAAAGCCGTCTTGAAAACCTACGGTTTTTCCAGCAAGGAGTTCACCGAAGCCAACTGCGTCGCCCGTTTGATGGAACGCTATCAGGCGCTTACAAGGTAGGGCTGTTTCTCCGAAACAGCCGGACGTTAACATCCGGCGCGTTCGGAGAATGCGCCCTACCTGATGGAAGACTATCAATCGCCCGTCAGCGATTCAGGCTGCACGGGCAATAGTGGGGGGAGCATCCTGCTCCCCATTCCAAACACGAGGGAGCAGAATGCTCCCTCCACTACTCGCCGCCACCCCGAAGTTTCACGTGAAACCAGCGGGCAAGAAAAAGCCCCGACTGTTGTCAGTCGGGGCTTTGAATTGGTGGAGGCGGCGGGGATTGAACCCGCGTCCGCAAGTCCTCTACAACGCGATCTACATGCTTAGTCCGGTCATTTGGTTTTAGTCCTGGTACGCCGACCCAACAGGCTTACTTCAGACGATCTGCTGAATTTTCGAGTCCGGTCATGCAGCAGAACCGAACCTTATCTCATGTATCTGACTTTGCTGTCGGGTTGCCCCGACCCGGCCCATCAGCAAACCGGCGCAAAGCTAGCCGGGTTAAGCGGCTAGAGCGAAACGCTCGTCGTTGGCGTTTGTAAATTTTCAGCTGATTTACGAGGTAACTGAAACCTCGGCATGCACAACGCTGCTTTGTAACCCACGTCGAAGCCAGGTCGCCCCCGTTGTGAAACCTGATCATACCACGCGGCGACGTTGGCAGGGAGGTTATATCGCCTGAATCAAGCCGCGCCGCAAAGCGATGTCGACCTGGGGCAGAGTCGCGGCATCAGCGCGAACACCCCCCAACCCAGATATTCGCGTGTGTAAGCCGCGTGGCGCTCAGGTTCCGAGACCAATCTGGATTGCACTTCATGGGCCAATTCATCATCGGGATTGGCTTCAAGCCATCGGCGCATGGTAAGCCATTTAGCCGCCTCGTATCTGTCCCAGTCGCTCTGGTCAGCCAGAACCATTTCAACAACATCGTAGCCAAGATGCCCGAAAGACGCGAGAAGTTCTGGCAGCACAAGGAAATCAGAGATTGCGTTGGTCAGACACCCCTTGGCGATATTTTCCGTTGGCGGCAATTGCCGCCAGTACGGTTCGCCGATGAGGATGATTCCTCCGGTACGCAGGCTTCGCGCAAGCAGTTCGATGGCGCCCGCGACTCCTCCGGCGATCCAGGTCGCTCCGACGCAAGCGGCGACGTTGACCTTCTCGTCGGAGACGTAACCCGTAGCGTCGCCATGAACGAACCTGACCTGATGGGCAACGCCGAGTTCTTCGGCGCGCCGTTCCGCTTGCTCGCTGAACAACTGGCTCATGTCGATGCCTGTGCCGACAATGCCGTAGTCGCGCGCCCAGGTACACAGCATCTCACCCGAACCGCTGCCGAGGTCAAGAACGCGGGTCTTTGGCTCCAGACGCAGCGCCGCGCCGAGAGTGGCGAGCTTTTCGGGTGTCATCGGGTTATGGATGCGGTGAGCGCTTTCCGTGATGTTGAATATCCGTGGAATGTCCATTGCGTCAATTTCCTTACGTGCGCCAATTGATCCGTTCTCCCGCAAGGGGCGAGGGGAGACCGGGGTTCACTCCTTCAAGCCGCTGTCTTCCGGCAGACCCAGCATCAGGTTCATACACTGAATCGCCGCGCCGGACGCGCCTTTGCCCAGATTGTCGAAACGGGCGGCGACGAGGATTTGTTCGCCGTGTCCGAAGATGAAAATTTCCGCCCGATTGGTGTCGTTGCAGGCGGTGGCGGGCAAGAAGCCGTTATCCAGCGACACGGCGGTATCCAGCGGCATAACCTTGATAAAACGCTCGCCGGAGTAATACTGGCTGTAAAAGGCGTGCAGGTGGGTCGGCGTATAGGTTTTGGCGAGCAGGCGGGGCAGTATCGGAATAGCCACCACCATGCCTTGCGCGAAGTTGCCGACGATGGGCGTAAACAAGGGCTTGGCGGCAAGCCCGGTCATCGCCTGCATTTCCGGCAGGTGTTTGTGCGTCAGCCCCAGCGCGTAAAAACGCGGGCTTTGCAGGGCGTCGGGCAGCGCCGCGCCGGTTTCATAGCTGGCAATCATCTCCTTGCCGCCACCTGTGTAGCCGGTGATGGAATAGGCGCTTGCCGGATAATGGGCGGGGACGATGCCGGAAACGATGAGCGGGCGCATGAGCATGATGAAGCCGGAAGCGTGGCAGCCGGGTACGGCTACCTTGCGGGCGTTGATGACCCGTTCGCGTTGATTGCCGTCCAGTTCCGGCAAACCATACACCCAGTCGGGATGGGTGCGGTGCGCGGTGGAGGCGTCAAGGATGCGGGTATGGGTGTTGTCCGGCGCGAGCAGGGCAACGGATTCTTTTGCGGCATCGTCGGGCAGACAGAGAAACACCGCGTCGGCGGCATTGATACGCGCCGCCTTTGTCGCCGGATTTTTACGCTCGGCTTCGGAAATGGCGAGCATTTCAATCTCCGGGCGAACGGAAAGCCGTTCGTCAATTTTGAGTCCGGTCGTGCCGTGGCGACCGTCGATGAATACCTTGAACGTCATGGAAGCTGCTTTCAAAAAAAGAGACGGGGGAAACCGGAAAACCTGTATTGTAAGACATCAAGAAAGGTAAATTGTTACATTACGAACGATTGCCATGTCGTATTCATCGGGTGGATTTTCCGCTATGATTTTCATCATCCCCGCTCACCTCCCTCTGCCGTAGCGCGATTGCCGTCAATGAATACGCACACGCCCGTCTTTAATCTCCGCCGCCGCCATCTTCTGTTGGGCGCGGCGGGTTTTCTCTGCCTTGCCAAAGCGGGCGCGCAGAACGCGGGGCAAAGAACAGCGGACGTCTACTCCTTCGGCATCCATCCGATTGTCACCCCCCAAAGACTGGTCTATAGCTATCATCTGTTAACCGAGTATCTGAATCGCCATCTCGAAACGCAAAACGCCCACCTGCGTATCGAAACCTCGCACAACCTCGACCGTTATCGCGCCGATCTGGAAGCGGAGCGTTTTGCCTTCAGCGTCGTCAATCCCTATGACATTCCGCTTGCGTTACGCGCGGGCTATCGGCTCTTTGCCTGCTTCGGCGACGAAAAAGGCTATGGCGGCATCCTCCTGACGAGAAGGGACAGCGGCATTGAACAGGTCGCCGACCTGCGCGGAAAAACCATCTGCTACCCAAGCGAGACCGTCCTGGCTTCCACCTTGCTGAATCAGTATTTCCTCTGGCAACATGGGCTGGATATTGTCCGCGAAGTCAAACATGTCTATCTGGATTCCCTGGAATCCGTCTATCTTCAGGTCTTTCAAGGCAAGGCAGCGGCGGGGGGATCATTGCTTTTCGGTTGGAACTTTTTCTCCAAACGCGCGCCAGAAGTCGCGGACGCCCTGGAAATCAAATGGCAAACCCCGCCCCTCCCCGGTATGGGCATCATGGCGCGTAGCGACATCCCGGAAAAATTGATTGTCCAATTCCGCGAGACGCTTCTTTCCATGCATCAAACGCCCGATGGCGCCGATGTTCTGGAAAAAATCGGGCTTCCGCGCTTCTCCCTCGCTACGCGCGAAACCTACGCGGAAGTGGAACATTTCATCCATGAATTCCGCGAACACATCGGCAATCCCGGAGAGATTTAAGGCGTAGCGCGAAACGCCGCCACGCCATGCGTCGCTCCAATCGACTGATTCAGGTAGGGCGCGTTCTCCGAACGCGCCGTTTGTTGACTGCGGCGGTTTCTACGATTCCGCCCTACCTGAAAACAGTTCAATCGCCTGTGACCGCAGGTGGCGTATTCAATAATCACGCTCTGGCAAGGCTTTCCCGCCTATAATCCGCCGATGCGTTTTGCCCTGCCCTCCCTTCTTCACCCTGCGCGCCGCCACTCGCGCGGCGTTGCCCTGTTTGCCTTGCTGGTGATTTGCCTGCAACTGGCGACAATGGTGGCGCTGGACATGGGCAATCAACGGCGGCACGCCTCCGACAGCGCGACCCTGCAAATTTGTACCGTGTCGGGCATGAGCCGTATTACGCTTGAAACGGGGCAACTTCCCGCGCCGCCCGACGACATCCCCATGCCCGCTACGGGAATACATTGCCCGTTTTGCATCACGCCGGTTGGCTTTTCCCTGCCGGTCATCGCCCTCGCCTTCCCGCCGCCCGAAGCGGCGGCAGAGGTTTTTCTGCCCGCGACTTCCGCCGGTTTTCAACCCGCCGCGCCCGATTCGCGCCATGCGCCAAAACACGCGCCTCCTGTTTCCTTCGCCTGACGCTTCTTTGAGTTTTTGAAAAAGCCGCGCCGATATTCGGCGTCGCTTTTGTTGTCCGTCCTCGCGTATTGAGGATGGAAGCATGAATTTTTTGCGAAGGAAACCCCCGCAATGTCTTCCCGTTTTTTTCCTCTGGCATTCGCCGTAGCCGCCGCGTTTCCCCTGCAACTTCTGGCGCAGGAACATCTCCATGCGCGTGAAGCGTCGCCCGTTCCGGTCGACACAAGCCTTGATACCATCGTTGTCACCGCGCCGCCCATGCGTCTGCCGCTTGGCGTTGAATTCGACCCGCGCGCCCCGCAACAACCCCTGCCCGCCAACGATGGCGCGTCCCTGTTGAAGGCGCTGCCCGGCATGAGCGTCATCCGCAAGGGCGGCACAGATGGCGACCCGGTGTTTCGCGGCATGGCGGCGTCGCGCCTGAATATCCTGCTGGATGGCGCGCAAATTCTGGGCGGCTGCGGCGGACGCATGGATCCGCCCACCGCCTATATTTTCCCCGACAGTTACGATCGGGTCACGCTGTTAAAAGGCCCGCAGAGTGTGCTGTATGGCGTCGCCTCCGCTGGTTCTGTGCTGTTCCAGCGCGCGCCAACCTATTTTGCCGAACCCGGCTATCGGGTGAACAGCGCCCTGACCGTCGCCAGTTTCGAGCGCAACGACGAATACCTCGATGTGAAGGGCGGTACGCCTTTGGGCTATGTGCAAGGGATACTCACCCATGCCCGTTCGGGCGATTACGCAGATGGCGACGGCAAGCGCGTACATTCCCGCTACGAGCGCCAAAGCGCCACCGCCATTCTGGGTTGGACGCCGGACAAAAACACCCGTCTGGAATTTTCCGCCATCCGTAGCGACGCCAAAGCCGCTTACGCTGACCGGAGCATGGACGGCAGCCAATTCAAGCGTGAAAACTACGGCGTCAAATTCGAGAAGTCGAACATCGGCGGCATGTTGGATAAAATCGAAGCCAGCGCCTATTACAACTCTATTGACCATGTGATGGACAACTACTCGCTGCGCCATACAAGCAGCATGGCGATGGCGAGCAATCCTGACCGCAAAACCACAGGCGGACGGCTGGCATTCACCCTGATGCCCGCCGACACGCTGCAATGGATTGTCGGCGTCGACCAACAGGCGAACCTGCATCGCGGACGCTCTGGCGGGCGCAGCGGCATGACCAATTATTACCGCGACCAGAAGCGCGTCGACACGATGCGTTTCAACGCTTACGGACTTTTTTCAGAAATCACCTGGCAGGTCAATCCCGATGACCGTTTCATCGCCGGGCTGCGCGGCGACCGCTGGCAGGCGAAGGACAAGCGGCAAACATCCCTCACCGCCAACCCAAAAATCGACGAAACCCTGACCAGCGGCTTTTTCCGTTACGAGCGTGATTTCTCCGTCAACAGCACCTTTTACGCGGGTCTGGGTCACAGCGAACGCGCGCCGGATTTCTGGGAATTGATGAAGGAAGCCGCCAGCGGCTTAACCGCCTTCGACCAAATCGCCCCGGAAAAAACCAATCAGCTTGACCTTGGCGTGACCTGGCAATCCGGCGACTGGCAGGGCTTCGTTTCGGCGTTCTACAACAAGATTGACGACTACATCCTGATTGAAAAACGCGCCAGCGTCATCGCCCGCAACATCGACGCGACCACCTGGGGCGGCGAGGCGGGTGTCGATTACCGCTTTGCGCCGAACTGGAAAGCGGCGGTGAGCCTCGCTTACGTGCGAGGCAGAAACGACACCGACGACCACGCGCTCGGTCAGATGCCGCCGCTGGAAAGTCGCCTGATGCTGGATTGGGACAACGGCAGATGGTCGGCAGGCA
Organism: Zoogloeaceae bacterium; assembly: GCA_031287525.1. GTDB lineage: Bacteria > Pseudomonadota > Gammaproteobacteria > Burkholderiales > Rhodocyclaceae > Azovibrio. The sequence continues at coordinate 8,764 of JAITSU010000062.1, forward strand.
CACTCCTGCGCCTCGTCGCCCGTCAAAACCGATATGCGCTGAATCAGGGCAACATCGTCGGTCAGGACTTGGGCAAGACCGCCGGATTCGGCGTGTTTTCCGTAAATGGCGGCTACCGCTGGAACAAAAACACTCGCCTCACCTTCGGCATCGACAACCTGTTCGACAAAACCTACGCCGAAGCCATCAGCAAAAGCGGCGAAGCCAGCATGATTTCCGGCTACGAGCAAACCACCCGCATCAACGAGCCGGGACGCACGCTATGGTTGAAAGCGCAGTTTGCGCTGGAATAATGAGTTTTAGGGGCGGTTCGCGACCCGCCCCTACAGCGCCGCCAATTCCAGAATCTCGTTCGCCAGCACCACCTTTGCCGCGCCGCAGTCGCGGGCGACCTGATAGCGCAGATGCCCGAAATGCACTTCCACGCCTTCAAAGAAGGCTTCTTCGGCGACCACGCGGGCGTCCTGGGCGAGGGCGATTTGTTCCGCCAGCGCATTTTCAGCCGTCCGAATGCGGGCAATTTCACCCGACAGCAGCGCCGTGCTCTCGCGTATTTTTTCCTGCTGCTCCGGTTTTAGGCGGGCGGGATTTTTGGCGGCGAAGGCGAGCAGCTTGGAAAATTCCAGCAGCCGGTTTTCATAGCCCGAACGCTCCGCCGCCAGTTCCTTCGCCTGCTTCGCCAGTTCCGGGTCTACCCCGATTTGGCAAATCGTGCGGATGCGGTTGGGCGAACCGAACACCTTTGCCGTAATGGACAGCATCGCCTGCGCCTTCCCGCCAATCAGATGTCCCTTGCTCCCGCGTCCCAGTTTGATGTGCTGTCCGGCGACGAGTTCGCATTGCATCGCCATATCGGAAATGATGATGTTCTCGCCCGCCTCGATGCGGGCTTTCTGCGCGTAAGCGGCTTGAAAATCGCGCGCGCAACGTATCCCTCCCGTTTGCCCGCTTTCCTGATCCGTCTGCCCCATTACACCGCCCTTGATGAGAATGCTGCCGCCCGCTTGCAGCGTGGCGTTTTCCACCATGCCGCCGATTTCGATGTCGCCGCCCGCCCGCACCGTCATGCCCGCCTCGACATCGCCCTTGATGTGTACGCTGCCTTCAAATTCGACATTGCCGCTCGCCATATTGACGGCGGGCAGGGTGATGACCGGCTCGACCATCGCGCCCCGCTCGACCAGCACCGGCTGTCCGGTAATCGTCGCGACGAGCAAATCCGGGTCTTGCGGGCTGATTTCCACGCCGGTGAGTTTGTCGGCAAAGAGCAAAACCTGCCCCGTTTTGGCGGCGACCGGCGTCCCCAAAACCGTGTAGCCGGGCGTACCCTCTGTCGGCGGATGCCGCCGAATCAGCGCGTCGCCGGGACGCACGGCGGGAATCTCGCCCATTTCCCGATAGTCGGTCAAACCCTGCGCCGAAATTTTCGGACAACGATCCTTCACTTCGGGAATCAGCCGTTCAAAAACCGTATCCTGCCCCGCTTCGGGCAGTTTTCCACGCGCCACGACAAAACTCTGCTCGCCCTCCGCGTCCGTCGTCTGCGTCCATGCCAACGCCTGACTCAAGGCTTCCGATAACACGCCCTTCTTGACGCCCTTTGTCGCCAACGCCTGCAAGAGCTGCCCCCGTGATAGCGCCGCGCCGCCCTGCGCCGGTGTGATGTCTACCGCCACCTCCATCGCGTCCCCGCTCATGCGGAGCTTGAACTGGGCATCGACCATCTGGGCGATGGCGAAATCCGCCACCGCTTCACCGGCGTTATAGCGCCCCAACAAGCCCGTCACCGCCTGTGGCAGATAGCGCAAACGCCCGAAACTTTGTACGCGCTCCATCAGCCACGCCTCATCAATCGGCTCTGCCTCCGCCACCGGCGTTACCTCCGCCAGCAATGCCTTTTTCTCCGCATCGAGCCGCAGGGTCAACCCCACGCCTTTTGTTTCCGCCATTCGCTTGTCCTTTCGCGCTCATCACGTCTTATCGTACAGGATTGGCGCGGGATTGGTAAAACCCGTTCCGTGTCCGGCAATCTCTCAATGTTTTCCCTCCGGGTGCGTGAAAATCTGGTGCAATTCCGCGCTCATCGGCAGATTGATGATGATGCCGGAAGGCGGAATCGGCGTCATGAACCAGCGGTTATGGAGCTTCGACGCTTCGCCGGACAGCATCAGCCGGGTCAGGGTTCGGTTCACCACTGCCTTCAACGGCGCATCGCCCTTTCGCATCATCATGGCATAACTTTCGCTGGAAAGCGGCGGGCCGACCATCTCGTAAGCATCGGTATGGCGCGAATTGGCAATCAGCCCCGCCAGCAGGACATCATCCGTCGCGTAAGCCGCCGCGCGTCCGCTTTCGACCATCAAAAAAGAATCCGAATGGGTTTTACCCTGCGCGAGCTTGATGTCGAGATGGGCGGTCTTCAATTTTTCCTGAATCACGCGCTCGGCAGTCGTCCCTCTGGTCACGGCAAGCGTCTTTCCTGTCAAATCGCTCAAATCCCGGATATGCGCGTCTTTGGGCGCCAGCAGGCGAATGTGGGCAATGAAATAAGGCAGGGAAAAATCCACAAACTCGCGTCGTTCCGGCGTATCGCTCGTCGAGCCGCATTCCAGGTCTATCGTGCCCTTCTGCAAGGCGCTGATGCGGTCATCCGCCTTCACCGGCAAATAAACCGTTTTCAGTTGCGGTAGGGCGAATTCCTGCTTGATGCTGTCAACCACGCGGTCACACAGCTCTTTGGCATAGCCGGTCGGCAGAAAAGAAGCGTCAAGGTAGGAAAACGGCACATTGGCAAGCCGATAACTGACGGTTATCTGCCCCGTAGCGCGCGCCTTTTCCAGCGTTCCGGTCAGCGCCCCCGGAGCGGCATCGGCAGCCAGTCCGACTGGCGTGGGCAACAGACAGACCGCCAGACAGACGGCGATTTTGGAAAAAGCGCGGGAGAAAATTCGCATATTCATCGCAAGACTCCAATAAAAACCCGCTCATCGGGCGTGGGAGAACGCAACCTGAAAAATTCCGCTAACGTCATGATTTTAGCGCATCGTGGGGAAGGCGGCGAAACACCGGCGCATGACGCCCATCACGCGGGGGCGACGCTCCATCCCCCCGAAACCGCAAGAATTTTCATTGCCCCCTTGACACAACAGGCATTTATCATTTTTACTACGGTTTCTTTCAAACATTCAGGGGCAAATCAATCATGCGGGTTCGCGGCGTCAGGGGATGACATTCTCACGCCGAAGCAGGACGTTTTCCGGTATCAACGCAAACGGAATACCCTGCAAAACATCAAACAACTCGTTGATTTTGATAGACTTTTAACCATGAATATGGTACACTGCCCTGCAAACCTGCAAACCTGCAAACCTGCAAACCTGCAAACCTGCAAACCTGCAAACCTGCAAACCTGCAAACCTGCAAACCTGCAAACCTGCAAACCTGCAAACCTGAATTCCGCTTCCGCTGGCGTTTCAGCCTAACTTCGTTTTTTCCCTTTTTCGCTTCCTCCGCTGCCCTCAACCCTGACGGCGGCTGTTTTCGCTTGTCCAGCTTTGCATGGCGCGTGCCGGAAAACGTGACACACCCGACGGTGTTGCGTTTTTCGCGCAACGCGCCATTTTTTATGAGGTAATCGTATGACACCCAAACACCTTGTCCATGTTGCCGCCACCCTCTGCGCCCTTGCCCTGCTTGCGGCTTGTGGAGATTTTTCGACGGACACGCAATCGCCATCTTCTCTGCCAACTGCCGCGTCTTTTGTCGACGGCAAAACGCCTGAATCCTCACTGATTCCCGGCGTCAATCCTGATGTCGACGGAATTCGCATAGGCGAGCCATTGAACTCCGATCTGATTACCAAACTCAATCCCGATTACCAAATCAGCAAAGAGCAAGACAAAAACGGGTACGGGGGAAAAATCGAGGCAAAGACCAGACATGACAAACTGTTGGTTGTATGGAATACCGCCGGTCTTGTTGTACATATTGCTCGGAACGTCACGCTGGAAGAAGGGGGGCAAATCACGCCCGACACACTTAAAACATCGCTTCTGGAGAAATATGGTCAGCCTACGTTTAGCGGTGAAAAAATTTACTGGAGTTATGACCGAGAAGGCAAGCTCTATGCCGATTCTGACCGTGGTCACTTATCCTGTGTCGGATTTGGATTCGGCGATGGATCTGGGTGCGGTTACAAAATTGAAGCCGACATCAGGACGGACAGCAACGACGAAGATGCTGTCAACAGCTATAGCGTTGCCATCACTTATGTCAAACTAATTGTTGACGAAGCGAGCTTCGTGCAGAAAGAAGAAAAACGCTCCAAACTGCAAAAACGGACAGAAGACATCAACAGGGCAAAACAAAACAAACCGAAGCTGTAACACGCCACATTCATTCATTTTTCAACAGGAACCGTGCCATGTTCACCAAACTCAAATTTTTGCTATGCCTTGCCTTTGCTGCTGCCCTCACGGGATGCGACAAACTGCCGGGTTTTTCGCCGTCTTCTGTCTCCGTTGCCGCAGTAGACATTGCCGGAGTTACCATCGGCACTCCATTGGCATCACAAAAATCTCTTATTGCCAATGTTAACCCAAACTATCAGTTAAAAGACTTCAGCAGCATGAACTCAAGGCAACTCGGTATTGAAACACTCGGTATTGAAGCAGTTCAAAATGACAATGAACTTGGACGCCCGCTTGATGAACTGATTGTATTGCAAAATTCAAATGAACTTGTCTGGTATATCGAGCGCAGTCAGAAATTCAAGAAAGGCGCTGAAATTCATCACAAAACACTGATGGATGCGTTGAAAGAAAAATACGGCTCGCCGACGCTTTCAAAATTTTCAGATAAATTGGGAAGCAAAGAATTCTCACAATTTACCATGATGTGGATGTTTAATCAGCAAGGCACGCTCTTGACTCAAAATTCCCTTGAAGAAGCCACAAAAAATCGCATAGAGCCTTGCCCTTGCGTCGTTATTGATGTCACGATGAATAACGATGAAGGTATAGTGAGTGAAATTGATTTGGTGGATGAAAATGGTAAACCGATAGATAACCGTCTGGCGGCAAAGAAAGATGAAAATGGTCGCCCGATTGATGAAAATGGTAATCCAGTGGATAAAAATGATGTGCTGGATATTTTCGCGGAACATGGTCTGGTATCGCGCTTCGTTGTCGCTATCTACGATGGGATGCTCTCCCAGAACGATGCAGTAGCTCAAGAAGGCTATCGAAAAGTAGACCAGCGCCATAGAGCGTTACGTGGCGAACGAAATGCCATTGATGAACAACGGTTGGAACAAGGGGCTGAACAACTAATAGAGCTTCTAAAACGCTAGAACGCAGCAAAACAAACTTTTTCTCAAAAAGGAATCAACATGCAAAAGCAAGGCAAAATTCTGCGGGACTGCAAAAATGGTAGCGGGCTGATTTCCAGTCAGGGCGAAAAATGGGAATTCACGCTCGAAACCCATTGGAAAAGCGACAGTATACCCTATGTCGGCAGCGGCGTTAATTTTGTGGTGGACGACAACAATCAGCTTGTTTCCATCTTCGCCATTGACCCCCGCGCCGAAGCGGAACAGAAATTGAAGGAGTTGGGGGAGAAGTTCAAAACGGATGGTCTGCCGATTGCCCAAAATTTTTGGCAAAACCTGCGGGCGCGTGTGGGCATTCCCCGACTTGTTTTGTTCGTGCTCTTGCTCATTAGCTGGTATGGTTTTGACGCGATTGTGGCGAAACGCTTTAGCGCGACATTTTTTGATCTGCTGGCTTTGTTCAACAACAAAAGCCTTAGCGGTAATTCCGGTATTTACGGTTTTGGCGCATGGCTTTCCCTTTTCGCCATCCTGCTGCCTATCGTCTGGAAAGACCGTAAAGCATATTTGGGCGCGCTCTTTCCGTTGGTCATCTACCTGTTGGGTATCCTCGGCGCATGGCTGGATATTCAGCTTATCGCCAATGCCTGGGGTTACTTTTATAACAAACCAGAGATTTCGCTCGGTTTCGGTTTTTACGTTTCTTTGCTGCTCAGTCTCGCTCTCGCAGGTCTCGCCGTGTGGGATTACCTGACCAGACCGGCTTGAAACCGACACCCAAAACTTATTCAACCCATTTCATTCAATAGGTGCATGACATGCAAAAACAAGGCAAAATTCTGCGCGATGGACAAAACGGTAACGGTCTGGTGTCCAGTCAAGGCGAAAAATATGAGTTCGACATCGTTACCCACTGGAAAAGCGACACGCCGCCGCAATTGGGGGGCGAGGTTTATGTGGAACTGGATGAGGCGGGAAAAGTGGTTTCCGTCGAATCCATCGAGAGCGTCAAACAGGCGAAGCTTGCCCGCAGAAAACAGGGCACTGTTTTGCGGGACGGGCAAAATGGCAAGGGACTGCTTTCCAGTCAGGGTGAAAAATATGAATTCGACCTGATTGAGCACTGGAAAAGCGACGCGCCGCCGCGTGTGGGCATGACCATTTTCTTTGAGCTGGATGACGCGGGAAAACTGCTTTTTGTTAAAACCGCCGCAGCCGCGAATCCTTCCGCAGCCGGGAGCGGACAGGGCAGCCGCCCCGTTCCGCCGCCTTCCGCCATTCCATCGAACGCCAGAAATACCGCCATGATTGCCCATTTGCTGGGCATTATTACCGGCTTCATTGGCGCGTTGATTATCTGGCTTATCAACAACGGGAGCGACGCGCCGGATGACGCGGGCAAAGCATTCATTGTCGTGAGCACCAAAGAGGCGCTCAATTTTCAGTTTACCCTGCTCATCATAGGGTTCGTTTTGACTGTTACCTTTATCGGAGCGTTCCTGCTTCCCGTCCTGTGGATATTGGATATGGTCTTCTCCATTGTCGGCGCGGTTTCTGCCAGCAATGGCAAGGTTTACCGCTACCCGATGTCGCTGCGCCTGTTCAAGTAAACGGCTCGCCATGTTCGCGTCCATTCCTTTCCTTGTGCTGGTGGCGCTGATTATTCTGACCATCGTATTGGCGCTGCGTTTCCGGTGGTCATTTTTTAGCGCCACCTTGCCGCTGACGGCGCTGTTGATCATTGCCCTGGCTTCGTTCCAGATGGCGTATGTTTGCACCTATCAGGCGCAGGAAACGGTGGTTTCGGTCGCCCGATTCATCCAACAGGCAAAAATCGGGGCATTGGAGGCGTCAGCGGCGGCGACGCAGGTGGAATCGACCTTGCAATTTATCGCTTCTTTGCCCCTCTTTGGTCTGTTCTGTTTTCTGGGTACGCTGTTCACCGTCACAACCTGGGCGATGGTCATTTTTCCGCCGCAGTTGTTTTTTATTGCGGCGGGGTTTCGTTTTCGCTGGTCGCTCTTTGTTCTGCCCCTGAATGTTTTTTTACCGGCGAGCCTGATTGCTTTTATTCTGGCATTCAGTCTGATGTCATGGTTCGGGGATACGCTCGCGCTGGTCAATGAAAACACCCTGCGTCAATTCCTCTCCGGCCTCGGTTCGGATGGGCGGCAACTCGCGGCGCAGATTACAAATCAGGAAATTCAGGGCATCAGGGAGGTTTCCAACGCCCTGGCCATTTCCGGCAGCCAGTTAACCCTCACCGCAGGAAATTTACTGACCGCCTTCCTGTGGACATTTACCGTCCTGCTGATGTCGTTCGTCACGGCTTTGATCTTACTCTGGCGTCTGCGGGTTTTTGTCGCCATGCTGGTGATGGTCATTCTCGCCACAGCGACGGCAGGGCCAATGGGATTTGTGGTTTCCGTGGGTTTCGCGATCGTCCTTTCCATTGCCTGGCTTGTATTCAAATCGTCACGCAAAAAACCCGCAGAAAATCAGTTTCCTGAACAATTGGAAGAAGGCAACGGGGTTTATGAATACAACAATGCGTATGAGCAACACGACGAGATCATTCAGGAAAGTGAGGAAAATTGGGCGCGTCATCCGAATTATTCTGACGATTGAACCGCCGAAACGCTGAAACGGCAGGGCAGCGGTATCGCGGGTGCCGCCCTGCCGCCGCCCACCCACCCGAAGCATTTGCGTCCAATAGCGATTTTGCATTACATTTCGCCCCTGAATCACGCCGGATTTTGCGGCAAGCGCGGTTCCCGATGGACTTTGAACCCCCCATTTTCAACATGAAGGAAGCATTATGAATCAGGTATCTTCAAATCAGACGGTCGTCCAGTACGGGGATTTGCTGCGGGCGGTTGAGGGGCTACGCAACTGGCGCGCCGTGGTGTTGTCGATTGTTTATCTGGGTGTGGCGTTGCTCATCGCCTATCTGGGCTTCAAGCTGGCGTTCAATACGAATTCTCCCGATTTTTTCCTGAAACTGTTTGGCGGATTGGCGGCGGTGGTGGCTTTTCTCGGTCTTTCCGCAGTGGGGCTGACCCTCATTGATCAGGCGCAGGGATTGCCGCCGCGCCCGATGTTGCTGGCGGTGTGGGATAGCTTCGCTGCCGCCGCGCGTATGCTTGCCGTGGCGTTAATCGGTCTGGTGGTGGTGCTGATTTTTTATGTGCTGATGGCGCTCATTTTGTTCGTGTGCAAGCTCCCCGGTCTGGGGGCGGCGCTGTATGGCGTGGCTTTTCCCGTGCTGGTGATTGTGGGCGGGCTGCTGCTGTTCAGCATTTCCGCCATTCTGACGATGGCTGGCCCCGCTGTCTGGAACGGCGCCAGCATTCGCGGCGCGGTCGCCATGCTCTGGCAAATCGCCACCAAACGCACGGTGGAATTGATCATCAGTCTGGTATTGCTGGCTTTGCTTTCGGGTCTGGTCGGCTGGATTCTGTTTGCGATTCTCGGTTCAGGTCTTTTCTCCGTGGCGGGGTTTTCCGCCGCCATTCTGGATTTCAGCGTTTCCAAGGATGTGTTCAACCTCATGAATCTCTTGTCGGGCGACAGTGCTTACGGCAGTCGTTCTTACAATAATTTCGGTAACGCCAATATCAGCGACCTCGCCAATTACATGAAAGCCGCCGCATTCGGCGGCAGCGTGTTGCTCGTGCTGGTCATCAGCGCCCTCAACGCGATGGTGTTGCTGGGCTTGAACCTGATTTATCTCAAACTTTCCGCCGACCTCGACCCCGGCGAAACGGAACGCCTGATTGGTCAACGTCTGGCAGAAGCGCGCGCAAAGGCGCAAGCCATCAAGGAAGAATCCCAACGCCGTCTGGAAGAAGCGCGGGAACTCCGCCGCCAGCAACAGGAAGCCGCCGCGCAAGCCCAGGCGAACGCGCAAGCGGCGGCGCAAACTCCGGCAACGCCCGTCGCTCCTGTGGCAACGCCCGCCGCCAGCCTTTGCCCCCAATGCCAGGCGCCCATCGTCCCCGGCGACCTCTTTTGCGGCGAGTGCGGCAACAAGCTGGATTGAGTTGTCGTTCATCTCCAAAAACCGCGCCGCGCCAGACTCGTGATTTGAGTTTGGCGCGGCTGCGTCCACACATCCATAAGCGCCATTAACCCGGCTTTTCGGGCATTTGTTCCAGTGGCTTGATCCAGTTTTCGAGTTTAAGACCGACGTCTTTGTAGAGTTCAAAATCGGCGGTGTTGTTGGTCACAAGCGTAACGTCCAACGAGAGGGCATGGGCGGCAATCATCCTGTCGAAGCTGCTTCTTCGGCCGGGAAAACGCTGCGAAAGCATCCCGAATGTATAAGCCGCGTCATTGTCGTAGGCGATGGATTCCAGCTTTGAGCGTAGCGCGTCCATTTGCGCCTGACTGTTTTTGGTATTCAGCCCGCAACACAGTTCCCCCCAAGTCACGGCGCTGATGGCGATTTCTCCTTTTCGCAGGGCGCTGAATTTCTCGATTACGGACGGCGGCTGTTTGCGAATCAGGTCGATGCAAATGTTCGTATCAAGCATGTATTTGAGCATCACCAATCCCTCCCGGCTTCTACGAATTCCGGGCGTTCACCGTTGAAATGAGGTTCGAGAGCGGCAAACAGGGCGGGAAGCTCACCCAGAGTTTCTTCTCTTGGCTCGACAATAATCCGGTTGCCTTCCCGAAGAATAACAAGCTCCGTATGTTGGGGAAACGCCATGCTCGCGGGGATTCGGACCGCCAGAGAATTCCCGGCGCGAAATTGGCGAGTGTTGAAGGTATGAGGCATCATTGACTCCGGCTTGAGCGGTGATTAAGGACGTATATACATGTTATTACGTCCTTAACGGATGTCAAGCTCATCTGACAACCAAACGGCAAATACGCCCCGGACGACGCGGCTTACTGCCTTTTATCGTCCGCCACAGCCTGCTGCGTCGCCGGACGCGCGCGGCGACATTCGCCTTGAACGAGAGGAAGGTTCTGGTAGGGCGGTTTTTCCAAAACCGCCGGACGTTACCTCCGGCGCGCTCGGAGAGCGCGCCCTACCTGAAAGCCCGACCTGAAAGCGCCCAACCTAAAAGCGTACTTCCTTTTATCGTCCGCCCACGCCTGGTGCGTC
>JAITSU010000078.1 GCA_031287525.1 Zoogloeaceae bacterium
CGGTAGCGTTCGAGAAGTCTGCCGTCCTTGTCGTAGGAAAGCCGGATTTGTCCCCGGTGTTTGTCATCAACGCGCTCAACTTCTCCGGCTTTGCGGTAGGCGTAGGCGCGTTCAATGAGGGCGGCGGGGTCTTCCTGTCGCAGGAGTTGTCCAAGCAGGTCGCGCTGTTGCTGCGTTTGCCGTCCTTCTGCGTCGGTGTACCCACTCTGGACAAAGGCGAACGATTCGCTTGCTACCAACAGTAGCGCGAAGGTCAGCAAGAGCGAGCGCGTTTTGTGAAGGAGGTTCAAAAGGAAGTCTTACGGGGTAAGCCGACGCATAAGGATGCAAGATTCCCGCAGTTTACACGCATCTGCCATTTTGCGGCACACAGCGAACGAACATCTATTCTTGTCTGGCGGGGCGAGCCAGTGTATAAACCCGAAGTGGGAAGTTTGACAGGGTGGCTATCCATTGTGGATATACCCTGTTTGATTCAGGAGGAAAATGATGCACGAAATGCCCAAGAGCTACCTGCCCGATGCCGAGCGGGAAGGGTTAACGCAAAACGAGATTTACCTTGCCGAGTCACAAGCCGCAGATGAGGCGGGCGACGATGCGGCATCATGGGCATGGTTGCGCTACGCCAACCTTCCCGCCTATGCACTGATGACCATGAAGCGCAATCTGGGCGCAGATTTTGTGCGAAAGATGAATTTTTTGTGTATTGACGAAGCCAATCGGGTGTATGGCGAGAACTGGCTGGATGCGTGATGAACGGCAGTTCTTTATTGAAACTGAATCGTATTCTCACACGGGAAGCGGGCTGGGCTGAAGCGCAATCGGAAACACCGGCAAGCCGGGAAATTACAAGTACGGAACCGCCACCAGAAGTGCAAGCAAAAGCGAAAGAGCTGAAAGATGCCTGTTTCCCAGGAGATACACCGATTATTGTCGAGAAAGGGCATGACAGGGGCGATTGTCAGGTACTAACTTTCGAAAGTATCTGGATGTGGGTCGCCATGATGGTGGGAATATCTGATTGGGAGGAGTGCCCCGAAATATCCCTTGAAGAGACCGGAATTGATTTGAAGGTACTGTCGCGCGATGAGCGAACAGGAGAGATGGCATACAAGCGGATTCTCAAGATGTTTAACCACGGATACAGAAATGTTAACCACATCCGTTGCAAATATGGACCGAAATTCCGTGAAAACTGTGGCAACGCTCAAGGTCTTTTTGCTACAGACGAGCACCCATTCTGGGTTCAGGGCAAAGGTTGGACGCAAGTGTGCGATCTGCAACCCGGAGATGAGTTTATTACCTATAACGGCGATCCGACCATCGTTGAGAAGGTCGAGCCGAAAAAGGCACCGTCTATGGTATTCAACATGGCAGTTGAGGATTTCCATACCTATTTTGTGGATGTGGCGGGTATTTGGGTGCATAACACCAACTGTGCGAAAAAAGTAGCTAACAAAGAAACAGCCCTTGAGCGAAGCATTGAGAACCAGCTTGCGCGTGAAAAACTGCCATGTTTTGTGGCGGGGACTTTGGTGTATACGAAAGATGGTTTAAAACCGATTGAGGAAATTCGTGTCGGTGATTGGGTCTTGTCGTTCCCCGATGATCAGGTGCCACCACTTCGGTTCCGTGAAGAAAATGGCGAACGGTGGTTTATTCCCCGGCAAGAAGATGAATACACCTATCGTCAAGTCACACGAACCTTTGTGCATGAAGACAAACCCATCTGCGAAGTGGAGGTCATTGATTTTGCCAATGGTATAGAAAAACTCAAAGTAACACTTGATCATCCATTCTATGTAAGGCATAAAGGATGGATGCCCGCTAGCGAAATGAATTATAGGTGTGCGTTGTACAATCAAGAGTTCGCGAATCTGATGGTTGGTCGGGTTTCTGTTACAGGAGAGTGTGCTCGCGTCTACAACTTAGAAGTGGACGAATTTCACACATACTATGTTGGGCGTTTGAGAGCATGGGTTCACAATACCTGTGAACTTACAAGGCTTCAGCAAGCCTAGCTTGGGAATATGTAGCGTATAGGTTGGGTAAGCCGTAGGCGTAACCCAACATTTGGCAGTTATGCGTGTTTTATCGTCCAATGTTGGGATACGCTTCGCTTTCCCAACCTACGCGCTTTATTTTTCCTCGCCTGTCCGTACCGCCTCAATCGCGCTCAACGCCACCGCCGCGCCGAGTGGCAACTGATATGACACATATTCGCTCAACTGTGTGCGCCCCGGATTGATTTCCACCGTGGGAATCCCCGCGCGGATCGCTTCGACGACCGGCTGCGCGATATAGGGGAAAACGCTGGTGGTGCCGATGGAAAACACCAAATCAAACCCCTCGTTTAACGCGACCATCAGGCGATTCAGTTCCGCTGTCGGCAGCATTTCGCCGAACAGCACGACTTCCGGTCGCATGGCGCTGGCGCACTTGGGGCAACGCGGCATGACGCGTCCGGCGAGGCTGTCTACCTGCTCACGAAACCCGCAGTCCATGCATTTCAGCCGATGCACGTCGCCATGAATTTCCACCACATTCTCGCTGCCCGCCGCCCGGTGCAGCCCGTCGATGTTTTGGGTCAGCACCATGACATAGGGCAGTTCGCGCTCCCATTGGGCAATCAGCCGATGCGCGGCGTTGGGGCCAGCGTTGCGGCAATTTTCTTCAATTTGCGTCATGTATTTCCAGGGAATTTCCGGTCGCCGCCGCAGCATCTCGCCGGAAAGCGCGTCTTCGATGGGGATGCCTTCCTCGGTCAAATCGTTCTCATACAGCCCGCCCAAACCCCGATAAGTCGGCAACCCGGAATCAGCGGAAATCCCCGCGCCGGTAATGAACAACACGCGCCGGGCGCGGGCAAGCCGCGCGGCAATGTCCCGAATGGCGGGCAGGAGGGAAGCGGGCAGGTCGGACATGATGAGATGAAGAAATGGGAAAAATGTTATTTATCCGGCAAATTTTGATTTGGGGCAAGGGTTTTGTGCGGCGGCGCTGCCGTCACACAAAACCCGACTCATCCCCTTTCGCAAAATTGGATACCACGACCCGGACGGCATGGCGTGGGTCATATTGCGCTGCAACCGCTTGTGCTAGACTCGCCAGCTTCGTTCTGACTCTCTTTTCAGCAGGTTTAACGTATGTCCGGCAATACTTTTGGCGCTTTATTCACGGTGACTTCCTTTGGCGAATCGCATGGCGCGGCGATTGGTTGCGTGGTGGATGGCTGTCCGCCGGGGCTGGCGCTGTCCGAAGCCGATATTCAGGCGGAACTCGACCGGCGTAAACCCGGTACGTCGCGGCATGTCACCCAGCGCCGCGAGCCGGATACGGTGGAGATTCTTTCCGGCGTGTTCGAGGGGCGCACGACCGGCACGCCAATTGCGCTCCTGATTCGTAATCAGGATCAGCGCAGCAAGGATTACGGCAATCTCGCCAGCGCCTTCCGCCCCGGTCACGCCGATTACGCTTATGTGCAGAAATATGGTTTCCGCGACCATCGCGGCGGCGGGCGTTCCAGCGCGCGCGAAACGGCGGCGCGGGTGGCGGCGGGCGCGATTGCGCGCAAATGGTTGCGGGAACGCTACGGCATCAGGATTCGCGGCTGGATGAGCGCATTGGGGGCAATCGACATTCCCTTTGTCAATGAAGCGGACATCGACGCCAATCCCTTTTTCGCGCCCAACGCGGGCAAGGTGGCGGAACTGGAAGCGTACATGGACGCCCTGCGAAAATCCGGCGATTCCATCGGCGCGAAAATTACCGTCACCGCCAAAGGTCTGCCGCCGGGTTGGGGCGAGCCGGTGTTTGACCGGCTGGACGCCGACATCGCCTACGCCATGATGGGCATCAACGCCGTCAAGGGCGTGGAAATCGGCGCGGGTTTTGCCAGCATCGCGCAAAAAGGCAGCGAACACGGCGACGAACTGACGCCCGCCGGATTTTTGAGCAACCATGCGGGCGGCATCGTCGGCGGCATTTCCACCGGGCAGGAGATTGTGGCGCGTCTCGCCATCAAGCCCACATCCAGCATCAACCTGCCGCGCCGTTCCATCAACCTCGCGGGTTTGCCGCAAGAGGTGGTCACCCAGGGGCGGCACGACCCCTGCGTAGGCATCCGCGCCACGCCCATCGCCGAAGCGATGCTGGCGCTGGTGCTGATTGACCACGCCCTGCGCCATCGCGCCCAGTGCGGAGATGTGCGAG